>JBJEQH010000178.1:0-8674 GCA_051881655.1 Candidatus Heritagella sp.
ATTTCGCCCCCCTTTCGGGGAAAAGGCGGTTCCCGGTACAGCCGCCCGGGCACCACAATCCCCTTTTCCTCCAGCCAGTCGGGGGAGAGCGATCCCATGGGATAGCCCTGGGGGTCGATCTTCCCCTCCTCCATCACGCGGATCTCATCGGCCGCCGCCAGCCAGTGATCCAGCCGGTGGTCCACCGCCACGATGCCCACCCCGCGCTCTTTGTGCAGGCGGCGCAGCTTTCCCGCGATCTCCGCCGCGCTCTTCTCGTCCACATTGGCAAACGGCTCGTCCAGCAGCAGCCACTGGGACTGCAGCGCGGTGACGCAGGCCAGCATGACCTTCTGCCGCTCGCCGCCGGACAGGGACAAAAGCGTGCGCTTTTTTAAGGAGGAAATCCCGCAGAAGTCCAGCGCCCCGTCCATGCGACCGGGGATCTCCTCCGGCGGAACCTGCCGGTTTTCCAGGCAGAAAATCAGCTCGTTCTCCACGGTGTCCATACAGAACTGCAGTTCCGGGTTCTGAAACATCATGCCCACATGGGCACAGCGCTCGGGCGGGGTCCAGGCGCCGGGGTTCTCCCCGTCCAGCCGGACCTGCCCGCCGCGCAGAAAGCCGGTATCATTGGGATAAATCCCCGCCATCAGGTACAGAAGCGTCGATTTCCCGCAGCCGGACGCGCCGGTCAGCACCGTGATCCGGTCCTTTTCAAACCGGGCCGAAACCTCCTGCAGAACCGGGCGCCCTTCCTTCGTATAGGCAAAGGTGACATTCTCAACTTGCAGCGCCATGGGTCACCCCGGCAGATACTCGTTGGTGTATTCGTTCTCCCGGCGGCGGCTGATGACGCCCTTTTCCACCAGGAAATCGGCCATGCGTTCCCATCTCTCGGGGCGGATGCGGCCCCAATGGCCGTTTTCATCCAGCAGGATGGTGGAAAGATGCTTCTGGCTGCGGATCAGCAGGCTGTCGCTGCTGCCCTCGGGCATGAGATCCTTCACGGCGAGAACCGATTCCTCCGGCTCGCGGGCGGCCTGGATATAGCCGCGGTCCAGAATGGCCAGGAACGTGCGCACGACGTCCGGGCGCTCCCGCAGGATCTCATGGCTGGCCGCCATGGCCGGGGCGCAGAAGTCAAAGATGGGGTCCACATCGCCCAGGTTAAAATAGTTGATCTCCTTGCCGGCCTCCAGCAGTACCTGGTTTTCCCAGTTCTCATACACCCAGGTGGCATCGGCCACATCGCCCAGGGTGGCGACAATATCGCCCACATCCATGTTGACCAGCTTTACCTTGCTGTAATCGCCGCCGTCCTTTTCCACCACCCGGCCGATTGCCGCATGGAACCACGCGGGCGTCCAGTGGGTCAGGCGCTTGCCCTCCAGCTTTTTCGGGGAGGTGATCCCGGCCTCTTTCAGCGAGACGATGCCGGAATCGCACTTCTGGGTCAGGGTGGCCACCGCCGTCAGGCCGATGCCCCGCTCCATGCACTCCAGCATGGCAATCTCGGGCCCCAGGACAAAATCCGCCCCGTGCAGCTCCATGTCGCCGTGCACCTGGCCGAAGATCTCCACATCCAGGCCCGCCTGCTCAAACCAGCCGTTCTTCTGCGCCAGCAGAAACCCGGTGTGGTTGGTATTGGGGAACCAGTCGAGCACAACCTTAATCTTTTCCATATCCGCCGGTCTCCTCCTCAGTCGTCATACACTTCGGGCTGCTTGAGCGAAGCCCCGATGGCATAGCTCTTCAGTACCCCGGTCTTTGCCAGCAGGTCGCCCAGCACCTTGCACAGAATGCCGGAGAACACGATGGCGCTGACAAACCGCACCGCCAGCTGGCCGATGAGCACCGAGGGCGCCAGCAGATAGTAGGAGAGATAGTACAGCTCGTAGCAGAAGATGAACAGGGCCGACAGCATACCGGCCAGCGACATGGACAGAAGATTCCACTTCTTATAGCGGAACAGCAGGAAAACCAGCTCGGCGCCGGCGCCCTGGATCACGCCCGTGAGCACCACCGTCAGTCCGCCGGAGTTGCCCATCAGCAGCTCAATCGCCGAGGCCAGCACCTCGGTAATCAGGGCCACACCGGGCTTGCGAATGATGTAAGCCGCCAGCGTGGAGGCCATGAACCACACGCCGTAGATCACCTCGAAGGCGTAATTGGACAGGCCCCAGGGCGCCAGCACCGTGGAGAGGGCCATGCCCCCGTCAAAGATCACCAGATAGATGACGGCGAACACCACGCCGAAGATCGCCATCAGAATGATGTCCCTCAGTTTCCATACTTCTTGTTTCATAATCCATTCCTTTCCGCGCATTTTCGCGCTCTGCGTATTTTTCCCCGCGGGTAAGCCCCGCGGCGGCGATAAAAAAAGCCGCACAGCCTTCGCTGAGCAGCTTATCACCCGCGGCGGAGTTCCCTCCGGGCGCGGCAATCCTCCCTACGATGGCATGATCCAACAGGTTCAGCGGGTCACGGGCGGCAGCAGCCCGAATCTCAGCCGGATCCATCCGGCCCCCCGGGTATTCATTTGTGCGGTTTTATCCGTGGAAAAGTATAGCACGGGGCGCCCTTTTTTGCAAGCCCCGTGCCCTGTTTTTCTGTGGTCTCCGTTATGCGTTGGTCACATACAGCGGCCGCTCCCCCCGGGAGAGGCGCCACAGGTTCTCCCAGATCAGCCGGTGGGCCCGGGTGAACGACCCCACCGTAATCCCGCCGATGTGGGGGGAGAAAATCACCTTTTCCATGGCGGCGGGCGCCATATGCAGCAGCGGGTGATCCGCCAGAACGGGCTCGGGGAACAGGGTATCCAGCCCGGCGCCCCCCAGCGCGCCGTTTTCCAGCGCGTCCTGCAGGGCCGCATTGTCCACCAGATCGCCGCGGGCGGTGTTGATGAGGAACGCGCCCGGCTTCATGGCGGCCAAAAAGTCGTGATCCACCATTCCCGCCGTCTCGGGGGTGACCGCCAGGCACAGCATCAGGATATCGCTCATGCGGATCAGTTCCTCTTTCTCCCGGTACTGCACGCCGTAATCCCGCTCTTCCTCTTCCCCGCGGCGCGTGCGGTTCCAGTAACACACCTCGCACCCGAAGGGCGCCAGCCGGCGGGCCGTCGCCCGGGCAATGTCTCCAAAGCCCAGCAGCCCCACCCGGCACTGGGACAGTTCGGTGATGCCCCCCAGCATCATGGCCTCTTTCATCGGCATCTGCTCGCCGCGGCGCACGGCCCCATCCGCGCGGATGCCCCGGCGCAGCAGCATCAGGCTGAGGAGGATGTTCTGCTCCGCCACGGCGCCGGCATTGACCCCCTTGCAGTTGCAGATCATCACCCCGTTTTCATCGGCGGCCGGCCGGTCAAAGCCGTTGATCCCCACCCCTTCGGACTGGATCAGGCGCAGTTCGGGCAGGGCGCGGATGGCCTCGCCCGGTACGGCGGTCATCGGGTCGGCCACAATGGCAACCGCCCCCTGCCCCGCTTTTGCAATCTGCCGGGCATCGGCCCCGCGGCGCAGGTACCGCTTTTCACAGGACGCGGCAAAGGCGCCCAGTTCCCCCTCCTTCGGGCAGTAGGTCTCAAAGCGCTCCTGCGCGCCGATGAACAAAATCTTCATGCTTCTTTCTCCCTTCTGTGTCTCTCCCGATTATAAAAGCAGCTGCCGGGCAAATTCCCGGGCGCCGGACACGGCCTCCGGGGTGCGGAAAGAATCGAGGTCGTCCGTATCCCGCACGCTGTAAAGGCCCCGGTACTGCAAGCCGGAATGCTCGCACAGCCGCCGCACGCCGGTGGCAAACGGGCCCACCGCATCCTCCTGCTCGTACCCATGGGTGGCCAGAATCGCCACCTGCTTGCCGCTCCACAGGGAGCCCCGGGCCGTGCCGTAGTATTTATTCAGGCCGTAGTGCCGGTCCAGCACCGCCTTCATCTCGCTGGGGCAGTACCAGGCGTAAATCGGGGTGGCCAGCACCAGCAGATCCGCCCGGAGGATGGCCCGCACAATTTCCTGCATATCGTCCTGCTGCACGCAGCCGTACGCCCCCTCCACATTCTGGCAGACGTAGCACCCGCGGCAGGGGCCGATCTTCTTCCCCGCCAGGGGGAGGTATTCCACCCTGGCGCCCAGATCCCGCAATTGCTGCACAAACGGCCGGCACAGCTCCGCCGTATTGCCGTGCAGACGGGGGCTGCCCATCAAAACCAGTACATTCATTTTCTCTCCTCCTCTTGCAGCTCCGCAAAATCCGGCCGCGGAGCCAATCACCCGTTTTCATCCCCAGGGGGCAGGTACGGCGGCAGGGCCGGCGCCCAAACCACCCGTTTTCCGTAAATGCCGGCCCGTGGGAAGCGCGGTGTTCACCGGTCTTCTCCCTCTTTTTTCAGAATCATCACACCGTACGGCGGAATCTCCGCCGCACCGCACCGCTCCTCCCCGGTCAGGCGGTCGGTCATGGCCCGGTGCAGAACCACCTTTCTCGGTTCGGCCTTGTAATTGAGCAGGAACAGGGTTTCGCCGCGCACGGCCACCTCCACGTCCCAGGGGGCGCTGACCCACCGGCGGAACGTCTCGTCCATCCCCAGCTTTTTCAAAAACTGTGCGGCCGTCTCCCGGGAGAACGCCGCCCCGTAATAGTAAACGGTGCCCTTGCCCACGCGGCGCTCGGTCAGGGCCGGGCGGCCGTCGTAGTAATTGCCGCAGAAGAAGCCCACCGCCCGGGTGCCGGGCAGCGGCAGCAGCACCTCGTTAAACTCGGGGGCCGGCAGCCGCTCGCCGTCCCAGGCCACCGTCTCCGGTGCGTCCGCCGGAGAGAGCAGGGTGAAGTCCTCCACTTTCACCCCGGCCAGATCCATGGCATAGCCGGGCATGGGCCGCATGGGGCAGCGGCCGTACTCGTCCTTATACCCCGTGCGCACGCCCAGGATCAGCGTGCCGCCCTTTTCGGCATACTGCCGCAGCAGCGCCGCCCGCTCTTTCGTCAGGATGGACGGATGGGGATAGATCAGCAGGTCGTACGCCAGCAGGTCCTCCAGCGTGACCGTGTACCCGCTCCCCTCCTCCGGCAGATAGACAAAATCCATGGGCGCATGGCACACCTGGCTGGCCTCGTACCAGCCGTAATCGCTGATCCGGTCCTGGCGGCGCCAGTTGTCCAGCTGGCTGTCCCATTCGTTACGGTAATCCTTCACCATGGCGATGCGGGCGCGGTAGCGGGTACCCGGCAGATCGGAAAGACGGGCGGTCTCTTTAGCCAGCGTCTCCACCTCCCGCAGGCGGCGGTTCGGCTCGTTATCATAATTCAGAATGCCGTGCCAGTAGATCTCGGTTCCCATCGTGGCCGTGCGCCAGCGGAAAAACGAGACAAAATCCGCGCCGTGGGCGATGCTCTGCCAGGCCCACAGCCGCATCTGCCCCGGCTTGGGGGCGGGCTGGCGCATCCGGCTGACCCAGCCGCCGGGGCCGGACTGCTGCTCCATAATCCCGAAATTGGGGGAGATCGAGCGGCAGCGCGTCAGGCTCCAGCTGTTGCCGCGGTCGTTCATGGCGCCGGGCTTTTCCGGATGGGTCCCCTCGTCAAAGGCGAAGTTCGGGTAATCGTCATACGTCATAAAGGACAGGCAGCGCTGGGTCATCCCGTGGCTGTCCAGATGGTCAAACACGCCGTTGGTGGTGATGAACACCTCCTGCGGGATGTATTGGCGCAGAATTTCACACTGGCGCTCGCAGTAGCGGCTGACCACATGGCTGAAAAACCGTTTTTCCATCAGCTTCATGTGCGGATTATACCCATGGGTGGTGACCGGGCGCGAGAGGAAAATTTCCTCCCAGTCGGTGTACGTCTGGTTCCAGAAGACGGTACCCATCTTCTCGTTCAGGTTTTCCAGCGTGCCGAACTGTTCCTTCAGATACGCCCGGAAGGCCTTGTGGTCGCTGTCGCTGTAATACTCGTTGATCTCGCAGTTCAGCTCATTGTCGATCTGCCAGCCGATAATGGCGGGGTGGCGGCCGTAGTGCATGGCCAGCTGCGTGACAATCCGGTCGCAGAACTGCAGATACGTCTCGCTGGTATAGTTGTGGTGCTGGCGCAGGCCGTGGCGGTACAGCACGCCGTCCTGCCGGGCATTGAGGGTCTCGGGGTATTTCTCCGTCAGCCACGCGGGCGGAGTGCAGGTGGGGGTGCCGAAAATAACCCGGACGCCCTCTTTTTCACACAGATCGAGAAAACGGCCGAAAAAGTCAAAGGTAAACTCCCCCTCCCGGGGTTCGATTTTGCTCCAGGCAAATTCGCCGATGCGCACCCACTCGATGCCGCTCTCCTTCATGCGGCGCAGGTCATCCTGCCACAGCCGCTCCTCCCAGTGCTCGGGATAATAACAGACCCCCAGGGTCAGATGATCCAGATGAACCGATTTTTCCATTCCATACCGCTCCTCTCCGGTGGTTCCTTTTTGCATGGCGCGCCGGACAAGGCCCCGGCCGCCTGCGCTCTCTGCCGGATCCGGCAGAGTCTCCTGTTTGTATGATACTACAGGAAAGGAAAAGGGACAAGAGAAAAATTTTCTCGCCCCCGCCCCCTAAAAAGAAGAACCGCTTTTTCGAAAAAAAGCGGTTCCCTCCGGTTTTTATGCCTGTGCAATGGCCTGCACTTCACACAGCTTTTTGTATACGCCGTTTTTACTCAGCAGCTCCTCGTGGCGGCCGCGCTCGACCACCTTTCCCTCTTCCAGAACCAGGATCTGATCCGCACGGCGCACGGTGGACAGCCGGTGCGCAATGACCAGAATGGTGCGGGTTCCCGCCAGCTCGTCAATGGCCTTCTGAATTTCGGCCTCGGTCTCCGTATCCACGGCCGAGGTGGCCTCGTCCAGAATCAGCACCGGGGTATTGCGGAGGATGGCCCGGGCGATGGACAGGCGCTGCTTCTGCCCGCCGGACAGCCGCACGCCCCGCTCGCCCACCAGGGTCTGGTACCCGTCGGGCATGCGCTCGATAAACTCGGCCGCGTGGGCCGCTTTGGCCGCCGCCAGAATCTGCTCTTCCCCGGCGCCCTCCACCCCGTAGGCGATGTTCTCGGCGATGGTGCCGTTGAACAGGAAGGTATCCTGCAGCACCATGGAGATGCGGGCGCGCACATCCGACAGGCGCGCGTGGCGGATATCCTGCCCATCCAGCAGAACCCGGCCGGAAATCGGATCGTAAAAGCGCTCGATCAGCGAGGTGACCGTGGTTTTGCCCACCCCGGTGGGGCCCACCAGCGCCACCATGGTGCCCGGCTGTGCCCGGAACGAGACGTCATCCAGCACCGGCTCTTTTTCATCATACCAGAAGGTCACGTGGTCAAACACCACTTCGCCCCGGGGCTCGGGCATTTCGGCGGGGTGCTCGTCCTCCGTGATCTCGGATTCGGCGTCCAGAATATCGAAAAACCGCACCGCGCCGGCATAGGTCTGCTGCACATCCTCCACCAGCCGGGCCAGAGTGGCCAGCGGCTCGTAGAAAAGGGACAGGTACATCATAAAGCCCACCACGTCGCTGACCGGCATCTCGCCGTGCAGGGCCATCATCCCGCCCAGGCCCACGACGATCACCGTGCCCATGGAGGTGAGGAACTGCACCAGCGGCTGGTACAGCGCATTGGCAAAATTGGCATGGATGTTCACCCGGGAGTACACCTTGCACTCCTCTTCGATTTTCTCATGCTCGGCCTGCTCTTTGCCGAAGGTCTGGATCTCCCGGATGCCGGAGACATTGTCCTGCAGCACGCCGTTGAGCTCGCCCAGCACCCGCTGGTTGATCCGGTACAGCGGCGCCACCTTTTTGGAATACTGCATACTGAGCAGCACCACAAAGGGCACCGGGATCAGGGTGAACAGCGCCAGGGTGGGATTGATGACAAACAGCATCACCGCCACGCCCAGGACGATCAGCGCATTGCTGACCAGATCGGGGATGGCGTGGGCCACCAGAATTTCAATCTGGCGGGTATCGTTGACCATGCGGCTCATCAGGTCGCCGGTCTGCTTGTCGTGGTAATAGCGCAGCGAGAGCGACTGCAGCTTGTCGTACACCGTCAGCGTCAGCTCGGGGACAAAGCGCCAGGCGGCCAGATGGGAGATGCCCAGCTGGATAAACCGGCACACCGCCCGCACCAGGTAGGCGCCCACCAGCACCAGCACGTAGGTGATGAGCAGCTGTTCGGTCATGCCGCCCTCGATCTGCAGTCCCGCGGTCAGCCGGCGGGTGATCTCCGGTGTGACCAGATTGAGCAGGGCCGCCGCGATAATGCCCAAGATGGCGATCAGCAGCGTTCCCCAGTGGCGCCGCGCCATCAGCACCAGCCGTTTTGTAAATCCCATGGGATTTTCCCTCCTTGCGGTTCCTTATCTAACAAAGTTATCATACCGTTTTTCCGCAAAACTGTCAAGGTGCCCCCTTCATTTGGCGCGGCGCAGAAAAAGAGGGCCCCCTCTTCTTTTCAAAGAGGGGACCCTCCGGGAAACAACCTTATTCGCCCACCATCAGCTCGCAGACCTTGTTGGTATAGGCCACCGGGTCCTCCACCGGGAAGCCCTCGATCAGCATGGCCTGGGTGTACAGCAGTTCGGCGTACTCCTTCACCTTCGCCTTATCCCCCTCGTACAGGGACTGCAGCTTGCGGAAAATGGGGTGGTTGACATTGATTTCCAGCA
>JBJEQH010000179.1:0-1939 GCA_051881655.1 Candidatus Heritagella sp.
TGGCTGTTCTGGCCATTCTGGCCGGTGCGGTTCTGGCTGTTCTGGCCGTTCTGGCCGGTACGGTTCTGACCATTCTGACTGGTGCGGTTCTGCTGATTGGTATTCGTCGAATTGTTCATCAAGGATTCACCTCCCTTGCGGTTCTATTATGGGAAAACTTTCGGCCGATTATGCGCCCGAAGCGCCGCTTTTTCGCGCACCGGTTTTTTGTTTTGAAAAAAGGAGGAAAGGAAATGTTTCCCGAAAAATTTTTGCTGCGGATGAAAGAGATGCTGGGCCCCGAATTTGACGCCTACTGGGACAGTATGCAGCGCCCCCCGAAAAAGGGGGTGCGCCTGAACGGGGAAAAGTGCAGCCGGGAGACGCTGCAGCGCACCCTGCCCTTTGCCCTGCAGCCGGTTCCGTTTTCCCCCTTGAGTTTTCTGGCCCCCGATGATTTTCAGCCCGGGGCCCATCCCCTGCACCACGCCGGGGCCTTTTATTCCCAGGAGCCCTCGGCTTCCTGCGCGGTGACGATTCTCGATCCCCAGCCGGGCGAGCGGGTGCTGGACCTGTGCGCCGCCCCGGGGGGGAAATCCACCCAGATCGCGGTCCTGCTGCGGGGAAAGGGGCTGCTGTGGAGCAACGAGATCGTGCACAGCCGCGCCCAGATCCTGCTCTCCAACATCGAGCGCATGGGGATTCGCAACGCGGTGGTGTCCTCGGCGGCCCCGCCGGTACTGGAGGAAAAGCTCGCGGGCTTTTTCGACCGGGTGCTGGTGGACGCCCCCTGTTCGGGGGAGGGGATGTTCCGGAAAAACGACCGCGCCGGAGAGGAGTGGAGCGAGGAGCATGTGCGCGCCTGCAGCGACCGCCAGGTGCAGATCCTGCTCTCGGGGGCCCGGTGCCTGCGGGAGGGGGGCGTGCTGGTCTACTCCACCTGCACCTTCTCCCGGGAGGAGAACGAGGGTGTGGTGCGCCGCTTTCTGGAGAGCCGGCCGGATTTTGTGCAGGAGAGCACCGGGGTGACCTTCGGCCGGCCGGATTTTGACACGGGGCTGGCCCGCCGGATTTTTCCCATGGACGGGGGCGAGGGGCACTTTGCCGCCCGGTTCCGCCGCACGTCCGGGCCCGGGGGCGGGGAGGATCCGACCCGGGAATCTCCCCGGGGAAAAGAGAGCCCGGCGGAAAAGCTGGGGCGGGACTTTCTGCGGGAGACCCTGAAAACGGTGCCGGATGAGTGGGAAAGCGGCCTGTGCGAAAAGGGGGACCGGCTGCTGCTGCTGCCCCGGGCGCTGCCCCAAACGGGGGGGATCCCCATTCTGCGCGCCGGTACCGAGCTGGGGCAGCTGCGCAAAGGGCGGCTGATCCCCTCCCACGGCTTTTTCATGGCCTGCCGCCCGGAAGAGCTGCGGCAGGTGCTGTCCCTCTCCTTTGATTCCCCGCAGGTACCCCGTTTTCTCCACGGCGAGGAGATCCCCTGCGGCGAAAACGGGTACACGGCGGTGGCCATCGAGGGCGTGATCACCGGCTTTGGCAAGGGGAGCGGCGGCCGGCTGAAGAACCATTATCCCAAGGGCCTGCGCACGCTGTAAGGGCGGCCCAATGCGCGGAAAAGCGGATTTTTTCTTGCATTGGCGAAACAGTGGTGCTATAATGAACACAAATTTATCGGAAAGAGGGATTTCCCGTGTTGGATATCAGAATCGAGCGTACTTCGTCTCCCAAGGCCAAGCCGGCCGACGAGACCAAATTGGGTTTCGGTAAAATCTTTACCGACCATATGTTTATCATGGACTATAACCCCGAAGAGGGTTGGCATGATCCCCGCATTGTCCCCTATGCACCGATTCCCATGGATCCGGCCTGTGTGGTTTTCCACTATGCACAGGAGTGCTTCGAGGGTATGAAGGCGTACCGCACGGCGGATGACACCATCCAGCTGTTCCGCCCCGAGAAG
>JBJEQH010000180.1:0-33871 GCA_051881655.1 Candidatus Heritagella sp.
CACCTGATTGACGGCCGGGAGAATCTCCACGGTCTCGCAGAAATTGATCAGAACATGGGGATAGAAGTTCGAAACACCGATGGCCCGCAGCTTGCCCTCTCTGCAGGCATCCTCCATGGCCCGCCATGCCGAAAAATAATCCCCCATCGCCTGGTGCAGCAGATAGAGATCGAGATATTCCAGCCCGCTTTTCTTCAGCGAAGTATCAATCGCCTTTTTTGCCGCGTCATAATTCTTCATATCGGCAACCCACATTTTGCTGGTCACCTGGATTTCCTCCCGCGTGCATATTCCCTCGGCAATGGCCTGCCGCACGGCATCACCCACGGCATCCTCATTGGTATAAGACGCCGCCGTATCAATCAGGCGGTACCCGGCACGGATGGCCTCCAGCACCGACTGCCGGCATTCCCCTTTCTCCGGCACACGAAATACTCCGAACCCCATCATCGGGATCTCTCTTCCGTTGTTCAGTTTTGCAAATTCCATGGAAAATCCCCCTTTTGTGTTTTTTCTTTTCGCTTTGAAAACACCGGGTTCCCCGCACCCGTCTCCTTGTTTTCCGGAGAAAAAGATGCTATAATCCGGTTGTACCTATCGATTATAACAACCGGTTGTAACTATCGGTCAAGGGGTTTTGCCCATTCTTTTTGGAATTTTTTCAAAAATTGGAGGAGAGCTTTATGTACACCATGCTGCAGGTCTGCGAAGAGGCCCATATGACCTATCAAACCCTGAAATACTACTGCAACGAGGGGTTGGTCCCCCATGTAAAGCGCGACCGGAACAACCGCCGCGTTTTTGATGAGCGGGATGTACAGTGGATCAAAAGCCTTGTGTGCCTGAAAAAATGCGGCATGAGCATCCAGGAAATGAAAGAATATCTGGCGCTGTGCCTGCAGGGGAAGAGCACCATCCCGCAGCGAAAAAAGATGCTGGAAAATAAGCAGCAGGCGCTGCGGGCTTCTATCCGGGAGTTGGAGGAGAGTGTTGCGTTTATCGACTGGAAGCAGAATTTTTATGACGAGGTGCTCGCCGGCAAACGCCCTTACACCAGTAATCTGATTTGTTCAGAGGAATAGCCATGAAAGAGAACCCGGATCCCCCCAATCGGATAAAGAAAAACCGCCTGGTTAATGAACTGCACCCCATTACTACAACAACTGCCGCATCAAGGCAAAGCTGAAGGGCTTGCCGCCTGCTCTTCACAGACAACAAGCCCTTTCGGTTGCTTGAACAATTTTTGCTTTCAAATATTGTCTAACTTTTCGGGGTCACTTCATAACGGACTCAGGCGGTTTTTTTCGAGGCTTTCAAAGCCGGCGGCTTCCGGAGAATCAGGTTTTTTGGAAAAACTCCTGCGAGCAGCCGCGGCAGCGAACCTGAATTTTCCCCTTTCCCCGGGGGGCCCGCTGCCAGTCGTGACAGTGAGGGCAGCGAAAATATTTGTAGACCTTTCTGTCCCGCCAGATGGTGCGCCGCATCCGGAACCAGGCGCACACCGGGCGCCATCCGGACAAAAACCACTGGTTTTCCTTTTCACGCGCCGGCCAATTGCGGGAGAACATGCGGAAAAAAGTGTAGAAATACAGCGCGTATCCCAGCAAAATCAAGATCACTCCGACCACGCCGTTTACGATCTGTCCCACCAGTGTGAGAATCAGCCCCAGGATCATCGTCGCCATGCAGAGCTGATCTGCACCGCGCCGTCCGGTCATAAATTGCTGCAATTTCCATGCCAGCTTCTGAAAAAAAGTCATACTCTGTACGCCTTCCTGCCAAAAAGTTTCTTTTTCTCCATTATAGTCGAAGAATTCCGGCGTACAAGAGCCTGCAAAGGAAGTTTAAAGTAAGTTTACACTTCCGCCATAAACGGAGCCTTACTGTACACCCGTATTTCCCGGCGGTGTATATGGCGGAGCCGTGGGGGGAACCTCCGGTCCGTTTGAAGAATTCCAGGGCCCGGGATACGGCCCGTATCCCGCATAGGGGGGATTTTCCGGCGAGAATCCCAGTTCCTGCGGCATGACAAATCGGTAATAAAAACCGCGGTCCCGCAAACACAGATAGAGTTCGCACAGCGTTGCCTCCATATAGGGATCAACAAAATATGTGGTCACGGCCGACAGCAGTCCCAGCATCATCTGCCCGGGGATGGAGGCACTGATATCAAAGCCGCTGCGGGCAAATACCATCAGGTTTACCATACCGAACGGAATCTGAGCTGCCAATGCTGCCAGAAGATACCATCCCAAAAAAGAAAACTGCAAGACCAGAATTTTCCCTTTTGATCCATTGGTCAGGCGACTGCTGATCTGCCGTGCCTGCTGTCCGGTCAGCTGCGGATTTTCCGCCAGCAGATAGGGAACCTGACTGTACTCCAGCGCCTTGATAATTCCGGGCACCACCAGCAGGAGGGACCACACCGCAACGAGAAGCCCGGTCGTCAGCAGAGCGCCCAGCCGGCGGGCGTATCCCGAGCGAAATGCCATGAATATATCTTTCACCCGGCCCTGTCCGCTGTGATTGCGGATATAAAACCGCGACAGCCCAACCTGCAGAGGGATCGCCAAAAACACCGATGACAGCAGCGCCAAAAAGGCAAATACCGAGTACAGCGCCTCACAGTTCTCCTCCCCGGTAAACAGGCTGTGTACCCCAATGGGAAGAGCCGACCCGCTCTGCCAGTTGAATACTACGGCATAATTGGCCGAGTAGCTGTAGTACCAGGTTGGATACTGCAGCTGAAATGCGTAGTTATACAGATAGGGAAACACTCCGCCGATTATACCAGCCAGCAGTGTTGCCATCAGGGCGGTGCGATACCGTCCGTCCCCCAGGGCAATTCTTGCATTCCGTTTCAGAATTTTGCGATCCCACATACAGAAACAGCCCCCTCCTCCTTTGAAAAAGAAATCCATTTTTTGTATCATACCGCAAATTTATATAAATTACCAGAATTTCATGAAAATTTATTGGCTTTTCGGCAGATATTTTTTAAAAAAGGGCGCCCCGTTTCCCGGGACGCCCCTTTTCCTTCGGTTTTGCAGAGCACTGGGATTATTCCTGATACTTATCCTCGTCGCTCCAGCTATACATCTTGCGCAGCTCCGCGCCCACGGCCTCGAGCTGATGCTCGGCCTTGATGCGGCGGCAGGCATTGAAGTGAGCACGGCCGTTCTTGTTCTCGGCAATCCACTTGGAGGCGAAGGTGCCGTCCTGAATTTCGGACAGGATCTTCTTCATTTCCTTCTTGGTCTCGTCGGTGATCAGGCGCTTGCCGGTCTCGTAGTCGCCAAACTCGGCGGTATCGGAGATGGAGTACCGCATGAGGGAGAAGCCGCCCTTGTAGATCAGGTCAACGATCAGCTTCATCTCATGGATGCACTCGAAGTAGGCATTCTCGGGAGCATATCCGGCCTCGACCAGCGTCTCAAAGCCAGCCTGCATCAGGGCGGTTACGCCGCCGCACAGAACAGCCTGCTCGCCGAACAGGTCGGTCTCGGTCTCGATCTTAAAGGTGGTCTCCATGATGGCCGCACGGGCACCGCCGATGCCGGCGCCATAGGCCAGCGCCACATCCAGGCAGTGACCGGTGTAGTCCTGCTCAATGGCTACCAGGCAGGGTACGCCCTTGCCCTCGACATATTCGCTGCGGACGGTGTGGCCCGGGCCCTTGGGGGCGATCATGAATACGTCCACATTCTTCGGCGGCTTGATCTGGCCGAAATGAATGTTAAAGCCATGGGCAAACGCGATGGCCTTGCCCTCGGTCAGGTTGGGCTCGATGTCCTTCTTGTACATATCCGCCTGGCGCTCATCGGGGATCAGGATCATAATGATGTCGGCAGCCTTGGTGGCATCGGCCACATTCATCACGGTCAGGCCGTGCTTTCTGGCCTTCTCAGCGCTCTTGCTGCCCTCATACAGGCCAACGATGACGTTGACGCCGCTGTCATGCAGGTTCAGCGCATGGGCATGGCCCTGGCTGCCGTAGCCGATAATGGCAACGGTCTTGCCCTTGAGCACATTGATGTCGCAATCCGCTTCGTAGTAGATTTTCAGATCCGATCTTACCTTCTTGTCTTCGCTAACCATTTTCTCGTTCCTCCTAAAGAACAATATAATCCGATCACGGCCGGGAACTTCCGCCCGTGATCCTATATGGCAGGCGGCCGGTTACCGGCCGCGTGTAACGGCGTCGCCTTTTTCCATGGCGATCGTACCGGTACGCACAATTTCACGCACCCCATAGGGCTGCAGCAGGGTGAACAGGGTCTCGGCGCGGTCCGCCGTCCCGGCAAAGCGCAGGGTGACGGTTTTCAGCCCCACGTCGATGATCTCCGAGCGCATCATGTTGGCGATCTCGATCACCTCGGGGCGCTGGGCCGCCGTACAGCTTACTTTGATCAGGCACAGCTCACAGCTGAGGTACTTCCCCCCGGCGGACAGGTTTTTCACCTTGATTACCGGGATGATCTTATTCAGCTGCTTTTCCACCTGCTCGACAATGCGCTCGTCACCATCCACCACGATGGTGATCCGCGAGGTCTCGGGGCTCTCCGTTTCGCCCACGGCCAGTGAGTCGATATTAAAGCCGCGGCGGCTGAACAGCCCGACCACTTTGGACAGAACGCCCGGCTGGTTTTCCACCAGCACCGATAAGGTATATTTCATAATTCCGGCACCCCTTTCCTTAAATGGTGGGCGTATCGGGATCTACCCGGCACACCAGCACATAGGGGCCCTCGCTGCGGAGCATCTCGGCGGCGTATTCCTCCGCCTGGCGGTTGCTCTCCGCCCGCACGGCGGTAATACCGTAGGAGCGGCACAGCTGCACAAAATCCGGATTGCCGTCCAGCAGGGTGGCCTCGTACCGGCTGCCGTACAGCTTATCCTGCAGCTCTTTGACCATCCCCAGGCGGGAATTGTCCATCAGGACCAGTTTGACCGGCACCTGCTGCTGGCAGGCAGTCGCCAGCTCCATCATGCTCATCTGGAACGACCCGTCGCCGCAGATGGCCACCACCTGGCGGTGGGGCTTGGCGATTTTGGCGCCGATGGCCGCCGGCAGGGCATATCCCATGGTGCCCAGGCCGCCGCTTGTCAAAAAGCGCCCCTCTTTTACATTGAAGTTGCGGGCCGACCAGATCTGGTTCTGCCCCACATCCGCCACGAGAATGGCCGTATCGTCCATCATCCGGGACAGGGCGCGGATGAACGAGCGGGGTTCCACGCAGTCCTCCCGGTCCTCGCCGGTGGGGATGTACGCCGTTTTGTATCCGATGACGGTCTGCCGCCACGGTTCGATGTCCAGCGGCTCGGCCTTCTCGGCAAAGCGGGCCAGCACCTGCTGGATATCGCCCACAATGGGAATATCCACCGGAATATTCTTGCCGATCTCCGCCGGGTCGATATCAATATGAATAATCTGGGTGTTCTTTGCAATCTGCTCGGGAGCGGTGATCGCCCGGTCGCCCACGCGGGCGCCGCACAGAAGGATCAGATCGCTCTCGCGCATGGCGCGGTTGGCATAGGTGCGCCCGTGGGTTCCGATCATGCCCAGATACTGGGGTGTATCCATGGGAATCACACCGATACCCATCATGGTGGCCACAATGGGAATCCCCGTCTTGCGGGCAAACGCCTTCATTTCCTCCCGGGCACCGGCCAGCACCACGCCGCCGCCGCAGCAAATCAGCGGGCGTTTGGCCTGCTGAATCGCGGTCAGGGCCCTTTTAATCTGCAGGCCATTTCCCTCGGTGCGGGGCTTATATCCCACAATGTCCGCCACTGCCGGATAGGAGAACTCCCCTTCCACCAGGCTCTGCTGCACATCCACCGGCACATCAATCAGCACCGGACCGGGCCGTCCCGTGGACGCAATGGCAAACGCTTCTTTAAATACCCGCGGCAGATCTGCGGCGTTCTTCACCAGATAGCTGTGCTTGGTGAACGACTCACAGGCACCGGTCACGTCGGCCTCCTGGAACACATCGCGCCCCAGCAGCTCGCTGTTCACCTGGCCGGAAATCGCCACCAGCGGGATCGAATCCATATACGCCGTCGCCAGTCCAGTGATCAGGTTGGTGGCCCCGGGGCCCGAGGTAACGATACACACGCCCACCTTCCCGCTGCTGCGGGCATAGCCGCTGGCCTCGTGAGCCGCATTCTGCTCCTGCCGTACCAGCACATGACGGATGTTCGTATGATAAAGCTCATCATAGAACGGACAAATCGCCGCACCGGGATACCCGAATGCAACCTCTACCTGCTCTTCCTGCAGACATCTCACCATGATCTGCGCACCGCTGATCATCCGCCCTCACTTCCTTTTCTCCCATTCTTCCCTTTGAAAGGGAAGTCCTTTAATTATATACGCCCGTTCTTTTATCGTCAAGATGCGGACTGGCTTTTGGGGCTCTTTTCCCCGGCAATTCTGCCATTTTTACAAAAGCCCCCTTTTCTTTTGTGCTTTTTCCCCCGGAAACCGGAAAAGGAACCACGGAACCATTTTTCTCATTTTGCCATTTCCAGCAGCGCATCCTGCAATTCCGCCACGCTTCGGGCAAAAACACGGGCCCCCTCCTGCTCCATTTCCGCCCGGGTTCCATAGCCATACAGCACCCCGACAAACCGCACGCCCGCTTCTCTGGCGCCGCGGGCATCGAACAGTGTGTCACCCACCATCAGGGTCTGTCCGGGCGCGGTACCCATTGTATCCATGGCCTTTTCAATAATCTGCCCTTTGGTCATGGGGTGCAGATCCGTATCCCCGCAGAAAACTCCGTCAAAAAGAGCCGTCATTCCAAAATGATCCAGAATTCTCCCGGTAAACCGAGCCGGTTTCGAGGTAGCCACCCCCAAACGCAGCCCCTCCTGCCGCAGGCGGTGCAGCATGGGGACAATTCCCTCATAGGGGGCATTCATCAGGGCGCCCTCTTTTTCATAATGCACCCGATACCGGCGCACCGCCTCTTCGCACTCGGTCTCGCTCAGCCCTGCCAGCAAACGAAAGCTGTCGCCCAGCGGCGGTCCCACAAAGCGGCGCATCTCCTCCTGCGGGGGCAGGGGCTTTCCCATTTCCTCCAAGGCGCGCTGTACACACAGCAAAATTCCCGGGTGGGAGCACGTCAGCGTCCCGTCCAGGTCGAAAAGCAGCAGCGTCGGCGTTTTTTTCATCGCTTTCTTTCCCCTTTCCTTTTTCTGTGCATTGAAAAGGGCATCCCTTTCATGCTATAATTTCTTTCAGAAGCATTGTAGCACATTTTTGCATAAACGGTAAAGCCTCCCCATAAAGGGCGGCACTGCCAGAACATGAGGTGACCTTTTGAACACGCTGTGCCCGCCGCCGGAACAGGCGGTTACGGATTTGATTCCCGAAAAAAAGCAGCGGCTGATCCTTCTGGATGAGCTGCGCGGTTTTGCCGTGTGCTGTATGGTTTTCTATCACGGCTTTTACTCGCTGGCCTCGATCTTCGGATTATCCATCGGGCGGGACCTGCTGTACTTTTTCATGCCGGCCGAACCGTGGTTTGCGGGACTGTTCATCCTCATCTCCGGGATCTGCTGCAATTTCTCCCATTCCAACGCCGTGCGCGGCGCAAAGCTGCTGGCAGTGGCCCTGGCCGTCACGCTGGTCACCTGCCTGATTCTGCCGCAGGAGCGCATCCTCTTCGGCATTCTGCACTTTCTCTCCCTGTGTATGCTGCTGTGCGCCCTGCTGCAGCCGCTGTGCCGCCGTATCCCGGTTCTGTGGGGGCTGGTGCTGAATGTCCTGCTGTATTTCTGCTTTTGGAAAATCGGAGACGGCGTGATTTTTTTCGGCATTTCCCTGCCCCGCAGCTGGTATGAGGGATTCGGAGATTGGCTTTGCCCCTTGGGTATTCACAGCAGCACCTTTTTCTCCGCGGACTATTTTCCGCTGCTGCCGTGGGTTTTCGTCTTTTTCTTCGGCGTCTTTCTGGGGCGGCTCGCCAAAGAGGGAAAATTTCCCCGGTTTTTTGCGGCCTCTCATGTCCCCTTCTTTGCGTTCACCGGCCGGCACGCGCTGCTGATTTACATCCTTCATCAGCCGGTTATTCTGGGGATCTGCTATGGGGTACAGGCTCTCCTGTCTCTTCTGGGAGGCGGCTGATGACAAATACAACGCTGTGCTACCTGGAAAAGGACGGCTGCTATCTGATGCTGCATCGGGTGAAGAAAAAACAGGACCTGAACGCCGGCAAGTGGATCGGTATCGGCGGCCACATGGAAGAGGGGGAGAGCCCGGAGGACTGCATCCGCCGGGAAGCCCGGGAGGAAACCGGCCTGCTTTTGCAGGAGCTGACGCCCCGGGGACTGGTCACCTTTGTCTCGGATCAGAGCGAAACCGAGTGGATGCATCTGTTCACCTGCCGCCATTTCTCGGGGGAGATGACCGATTGCAGCGAGGGCGTGCTGCGGTGGATCCCCATTTCGCAGGTTTTGGACCTGCCGCTGTGGGAGGGGGACCGGATTTTCCTCTCCTATCTGCGGGAAGAGCGGCCGTATTTCTCGCTGAAACTGTGCTACCGGGGAGAGCATCTGTGGCAAGCGGCCCTAAACGGGCAGCCCCTGCCGCTTATCCTTCCGGCGAAAAATGCCGAAAAAGGGGAGCCCCCCAAAATTCCCCCGCCATCGGGGACAAGGAACCCATCTGAAACTAAATAAAAAAGAACGGAGAAGACTCTTTTATGAGCATTTATCTCATCGACTATGAGAATACCGGTATCAGCGGTCTGACCGGTATCGAAACCCTGAAAAAAAGCGACCGGGTTTACCTGTTTTACGGGGTGTACACCGGCTCGATCACCTTTGACACGCACATCGCTTTGAACAACACCAAGGCGAAAATCAAATACCTGAAAATCGACAAATCGGCCAAGAATTACCTGGATTTCCAACTGGCCACCATGAGCGGCTACCTGATCGCCAAAAACAAGGATACCGATTTTGTCATCGTCAGCCGGGATAACGGCTTTAACAGCGTGGTGGATTTTTGGAATCAATACGATTTCGGAAAAAAGGCCATCACCGTGCGGCGGCAGATTGCCATTGCCCCTACCGAGGAGATGCTAGCCCAGATCGAGCAGCAGCAGCTGGCCGCTGCCGCCGGAAGCCGGACCCCGCGCCGTGGGCGCAGCGGTTTCCGCCCCCGCCGCGGGGAATCCTCCCGTCCCGTCAAAGAGACGGCCCCGGGGGAGGCAACTCAGGATAGCCGCTCCGGAGACAGTGTTCCCAAAGAAAGCGCCCCCGCCGCACAGCCGGAGGAGCGCCGGGAAAACACCCGCCCTGCGAACCGCCGCTACGACCGTGCCCCCAAAAAGGACGAAAAAAGAACCCCGGCTCTCCCTGTGAAAGAGGAAACGGCGCTGCCGCAGAACGCTTCCCCCGCCGCCGGTAAGGCGGAAACAGAGGGAAAACCGGCCGCCCCCACCGGCGCTCCGGTCTCCCGGGAATCCCTGATTTTCAAGGAAACCTCTGTCTCCAGGGAATCTGCTGCTTCTGTGGGAACGCCCCCTTCTGCAGAAAAAGCGGCCCCCGCACCCAAGGCTCCGGCTGTACCCGCCCCTGCGGCCGCCCCCAGTGCGGAGGAAATCCCCGCCGCCTATACCCGCATCGGACCGGTCCCGGTCTCCGCACCGAAAGCGGAACCGGAAAAACCGGGGAAGCCCGCCGAGCCCAAAGCGCATGACAGCGCCTTTGCCTATGCCCGGCTGACGCCCCTGGCCAAAGCTCCAGCGTCCTCTTCGCCTGCACCGGAAGCCGCCGCAGCGGCTGTGGAAAAGCCGGAAGAGCCCGCTCCGAAAACAGAGGAGCCCACTCCGGCCGCGGTGCAGCCGGAAGCCCCGGAGAATGGGGCCCCCGCCAAAGCGACGGAGGAAAGACCGGCCGCCGCCCTCGCGCAGGATCAGCCGCCTGTCCCCGCAGCCGACGCCAAAGAGAAACCCTCCCCGGTAACGGCTGAGCCCACCGCAAACGAAAAGCCGGAGAGCGGGACGAAACCCGCGCCCTCCCGCCGTCCCGCTAAGAAACCGGCTCCTAAAGCGGAGAAAAAGGCCGAAGATACCGCCCCCAAGGCGGAAGCGGCCCCTTCCCCGGCAGTGAACGAGCCCGCCGGGAATGAAAAGCCGGAGAACGGGACAAAGTCCGCGCCCTCCCGCCGCCGTCCCGCTAAGAAACCGGCTCCTAAAGCGGAGAAGACACCCGAAGAGAACGCCCCCAAGACGGAAGCGGCACCCACCCCGGCGGTAAACGAGCCCGCCGGCAGCGAAAAGCCGGAGAACGGGACAAAGCCCGCGCCCTCCCGCCGCCGTCCCGCTAAGAAACCGGCCCCCAAACCCGAGAAAAAGCCCGAGCCAAGACCCGAAGAGAACGCCCCCAAGGCGGAAGCGGCACCCACCCCGGCAGTAAACGAGCCCGCCGGAAATGAAAAGCCGGAGAACGGGACAAAACCCGCGCCGCAGAAGGCTCCCCAAAAAGCCCCGGCGGCCCGGCCGGAGGAAAAAGCCGCCGGTAAAAAGGAACAGCCCAAGCTGACCGAGCACTATAAAAAACAGATCCGGGACCAGATCCGGGATCAGGGGCTGCGCTCGGGCGCTTACAATGAGATTTACCGCGCCATTCTGAAAAGCCGCGATCTGCCGGGCGTGCGCGGTGAAATGCGCCGCCTGTTCGGCGAGGAGAAGGGCGAGACTCTGTACGCAAAAATTGAAAACGTGTGCAGGGAATACCTCACCCGGGATACGGAAACTTCTGCAGACTAAAAAATCCGGCGGAAATCGGAAAAATGGACAGAAAAAGGGCGGGCCCGCCTGAAAAAGCGGACCCGCCCTTTTTTCCTGCCCGAAAGCATCAGCTTTTCGCAAAGTGACTTTCCAGAAAGGCCAATAATTTTTCGTTTGCATCGCCGGGGATGTATTTCTCCTGATTCTCCCGCATCCGGCGGGCGGCATCACGATCCTGCAGCAGATGGATCCCCGCCCGGCACTGTTCTTCCGGTTCTTTGGCGCTGACGGACATCCCACGGGAAGCAAAGAACGCCGCATTGGCGTTTTCGCACCCGGGGATCGGCGCCGTATGCACCAGCGGGGTACGGCTGACGGCTACCTCCGTGGTGGTCAGACCGCCGGGCTTGGTAAAGACCACATCGGCACTGTGCAGCAGCAGGGGAACCTGGTGGGTATAGCCGAGGATATGTACGCGCTCGTTCTCTTTAAACCGGCGCCGCAGCCGCTTTTCCTGTTTCCGGTTGCTGCCGCACACCACACACATTTCGGCATCCACTTCGCTCTGCAGCAACTCCTCCACCAACTGGCGGCTGCTGCCAAACCCCATGCTGCCCGACATAATCAAAAGCAGCGGCTTCTCCGGCTCCAGCCCGGACAGTAATCCCGCGGCCAGCCGCTGGCGTGCCTGCAGTTTTTCCTCCCGCTGTTTTACCTTGGGAGAAACGGGAATGCCAAAAGGCAGGAAGGTCTCCGGATTCATTCCCCGCTGCACAAACTCCGGTGCCAAATCCCCATGGGGCAGCACATAGTAATCCATATCCGTCTCCTCCCAGAAGGGGATACAGGTGTAATCCGTGCCGATGGCAATCGTCGGAATGGACAGCTGCCCGCGGTGTTTCAGGCAGGTCAGCTGCTCGGCGGGGAACAGATGCGTCATCAGGATCACATCGCAGGGATTTGCCTGCAGATACTGGTACAGCCGGTCGGCATGCAGGCTGTTGGCCGCATAAACCGGTGACCGGCGGCCGGCACGGGTAATTTTTCCGCCCGCCCAGTAGCAGAAGCGAAACAGAAAACTCAGCTTGGTGGAAAACAGATATGCTTTCGAGACACGGCCCGACAGCTTCTGGCTTCCGATGGAGAACAGATCCAGAAAGGTGCAGTCGTGGCCCGCGTCCACCAGCGTATCCCGAATGGCGATGGCCGCACTGTTGTGCCCGCCGCCCGTATTGCAGGAAAGAATCAGGATTTTCACAGTTAATCTCCTTTATAATTGTGATTCCACAGATGGCCCAGCTCCACCGGCGTCCGGCGGAACAAAAGCACCTGGCAGCGGCTTTTCACGGCCTCGCGCATATGACGGCCGCAGACGATCATGGCAACCAGAAAGCTGCCCCACACCATGGGCCGGCAGCGCACCCACAGCAGATGGTTGAGGAAAAAGCACAGATAGGTCATGCAGGTGCGCACGCTGTTCGGGCGAATCTCGAAAACCAATGAGAAGAATAAATACCAGCCCGCCAGCACCCACACACAGGGCACATAAGCACATACCGCCAGCATCACCCCAAAGGATACGGCGATGGATTTTCCGCCATGAAAGCCCCGGAATGGGGAAAAGGCGTGGCCTGCCACCGGTGCTGCCAGGACCAGACAGAAGAGAGGGTCATCCAGCCGCACCGTCTGCAGCGACATCGTTACCGGCAGAATTCCCTTTCCCAAATCGCACAGAAGGCACAGTGTCCCCACCGGGATCCCGGCGTATTTCATGGCATTGGATACGCCCGGGTTGTGGTCCGGTGCCATGGCGCAGATATCCACCCCGCACAGCCATTGCGGCAGCCAGGCGCTGAACATCAGGCTGCCGGACAGAAATCCGATTCCTACCCAAATAAGGATATTCATAATTTTGCTCCCCTTTTCCTCCCTTTTTCAGGAAACCCCAAATATTTCGCCCCATTTTATATTCCAGTATATCAGAATAGTATAGTCCGTCTTGGTTCTCTTGTCAAAGGGCAATTCACGGATTTTGTCATAAAACGACGTTTCCTCTTTTCCCCTGTTTACAAACCGAAAGGATACTGATAGAATGGAGAGACAAGGCTTTTTCCACCAAAAAAGAAAAAACGGTGGAAAACATTCGCTTTACTCCGAGCTGTAACTCGAACGGTATGAAAGGAGGACCCTATGCTGGACTGGACCCGGCTGGACAATGCGGCCAAAATTTTTCCATCCGCCCCGCGCCGGGGGGATACACAGGTATTCCGTTTTTCCTGTGAACTGACCACCCCGGTGATTCCGGCCCTGCTGCAGCGGGCGGCCGAGGACACGCTGGCCCGTTTTCCCACCTACCGTTATGGGCTGCGCCGCGGCTTTTTCTGGTACTATCTGGAGGAAACCCATCTGCGCCCCGTTGTCCGGGAGGAAAAGGGGTCCATCTGTGCGCCCCTGTACCAAAAACGGCGGCCCGGGCTTCTGTTTTCCGTCAGCTACTATGGGTGCCGGATCAATCTGGAGCTGTTCCACGTGCTGGCCGACGGGACCGGTGGGCTGCGCTTTCTGCAGGCGCTGGTGCTGCGCTATCTGGCTCTAAAGGAGAAAAAGGAGTTTGCCCCCGGGGATTACGATGCCTCGTTTGCCCAACAGGAGGAGGACAGCTTTTCCCAGTACTACGGGCTGAAGAGCCGGGAAAAGCCCGAGCCACAGCCCCGCGCCGTCAAGCTGCGGGGAAAACGGCTGCCCCATAACCGACTGCAGCTAATTCTGGGCCGCTGTTCGGCTTCGGCCGTCTCCGCTTTGGCAAAGGAAAACGACGGCACCGTGGGGGCCTTCCTGTGCGCGGCGCTGATCGAGGCTATCCTGGCGGAAATTCCGGTGCGGGACCGGAAAAGCCCCGTCAGCATCTGTGTGCCGGTCAACCTGCGGCCGTATTTCCCGTCCGGTTCGGCGCGCAATTTCTTCTATAATATTCACGTCCACGGTGATTTTTCCGAGATGCCCTTTTCCCGGCGGGTCCTTCTCTGCCAGCAGCAGATGAAAGAGCGCATTACCCCGGAAAAGCTGACCGCCGGGATGAACGGCTTTGGAAAAGTTGAGCGCAACCCCCTGATCCGTCTGGTCCCGCTGGGAATCAAGGACCGGGTGCTCCACCTGGCCTTCGACGCGGAATCCAAAAAGGACACCGCCGGGCTGTCCAACATTGGCCGCATTACCATGCCGCCGCAGGCCCGCCCGTTTGTGCGCGGGTTTGATTTCTGCGCTGCCACCGACTCGCTGCAGGTGTGCGTGGCCAGCTTTGAGGACACAATGAGCATCAGCTTTCTCTCGCCCTTCCGGGAGACGGAAATTCCCCGGCGCTTTTTCCGCCGGCTGTGTGAAAACGGGGTAGAGGTGTGTATCGAGAGCAATACGGTTTGGGAAGGAGGGAAAACACCGTGACGGTCTGTCCAAAATGCGGGGTACAGGTGCGCGGGGGACAAAAGCTGTGCCCCCTGTGCCAGAGCCCACTGCCCCACAGCCAAAAGGAGCCGCCCCTGTATCCGCCGCCCGCTTTCCGGCGCCGCCGGCGGATTTTTGCCCTGAAGCTGATGCTGTTTCTCACCCTGTTGTTCGCGGCGGCGGCAGTGGTGGTCAACCGACAGCTGCCCCAAAGCGGAAACTGGGACCGGCTGGTGCTGCTGGGGATGCTCTCCCTGTGGCTTCTCACCGGACTGGTTTTATGGGAACGGCACCGCCTTCCCCGGCTGTTCTGCCTTGTGTTCCCCACGGCGGCGGGGCTGTGCTGTCTGTGGGACGGGGTGACCGGGTGGAACGGATGGGGTCTGTCCTATGCGGTTCCCTGCGCAGCGGGCGCCACGGTACTGCTGATCGGTCTGATGGCCCTGCTGCTGCGCATGCCGCCGGAATTATACCTGTTCCCCCTGCTGGTGGGGGCGCTGTATGGCCTGGTTCCCCTGGTGCTTCTGCTGCAGGACCGGATGCAGCCGGCGCTGCCCACTTACATCTGTCTGGGGCTGAGTGCCGCCGCTCTTTTTTATCTTCTGCTGTTCCGCCCGCGGGAGCTGGGGCGGGAGCTTCACAAGCGGTTTTTGCTGTAAAAAGCCGCCGCTGTATGATTTTTTTCGAATGAGGAGTTGTTTTATGAAAATCCCAAACAAGTGGGTAGGAGACCGCGCTTTCTATTTCAGTATGCTGCATCTGGCCATTCCGCTGATTATTCAGCAGGCCGTCAGCAGCTTTGTCAGCCTGCTGGATAACGTAATGGTAGGAGCCCTGGGCACCGAGTCCATCTCCGGAGTGGCCATCGTCAACCAGCTGGTATTCGTCTATTACCTGACGGTTTTCGGCACGCTCAGCGGTGCCTCGATCTTCGGCTCCCAGTTTTTCGGTGTGGGGGACCACAAGGGCCTGCGGGATACGTTCCGCTTCCGCCTGATCGCCAGCCTGGGGCTGACGGTGGTAGCCATCGTGGTGTTCCTCACGGCGGGAGACTCGCTGACCGCCCTGTTTTTAACCGATGACGGCACCAGTGACGTGGGCCTGACGGCGTCGCTTGCCTCGCAATACATGCAGATCACCCTGTGGGGGCTGGTGCCCTACGCCATTGCCCAGGTATACAGCTCGGTGGTGCGCGAAACGGGCGATGCTTTTCAGCCCATGGTTGCCAGTGTGCTGTCCATTCTGGTCAACCTGCTGTTTAACTATCTGCTGATCTTCGGCAAGCTGGGCTTTCCCGCCATGGGGGTGGCCGGTGCCGCATGGGCAACGGTCCTGTCCCGGTATGTGGAGTGCCTCTATCTGCTCATCGCCACCCACCGCCGCCCGGACAAATACCTCTTTATCCAGGGGGCACTGCGCAGTCTGCGCATTCCGCTGGCGCTGTGCCGGCGCATTGTGATCATGGGCCTGCCGCTGATGCTGAACGAGTGCCTGTGGTCACTGGGCAGCACCATGATCAACCAGAGCTACAGCACCCGGGGACTGACGGTGGTGGCCGCCACCAACATCCAGAGTACGGTGTGGAATCTGTTTACCATTATCATGTTTGCCATGGGCAGCGTGGTCTCGATTATGGTGGGCCAGCGCCTGGGCGCGGGGGATATCGAGGGCGCCCGCGAAACCGATACCCGGCTGATTACCTTCACCGTCGTGCTGCATGTGCTCATCGGAACCCTTCTGGTACTGACCGCGCCGTATATCCCGTATATTTACAATACCACCGACGAGGTACGCTCTCTGACCACCACCCTGCTGTATATCTCCGGGGCGGTACTGCCGGTAAATGCCTTTATGCATACCTGTTATTTCACGGTGCGCAGCGGCGGCAAAACGATCATTACCTTCCTGTTTGACTGCGGATTTACCTGGTGCGTGGTGCTGCCGCTGGTGGTGTGCCTGTGCTCGTTTACCGATCTGCCCATGGCCATGATCTTCCTGCTGGCCCAGCTCTCCGAGGTGATCAAGGCTGTCATCGGATTCGGGATGCTGAAAAGCGGCATCTGGGCCAAAAACCTGATCCACGATTTGAGCGGAAAAACGGAGGAAAGCACCCCGTAAGTACGCAGAGCCCACGGTTATCCGGCCACGGCCCCGGTTTCCGGAAACAAAAAAGGAGCGCCCGATTTTGGGGCGCTCCTTTTATTCTGCGTCTTTTGCCGGGGGAAGGGGCATCACATAGCCGCCAAAGGGCACCACGTACACGTCCTTTCCCGTAAAATCAATCTGCCGCAGCAGTTCTTCCATATCCGGCGAGCTGGTAATATTCATCTCCCGGACCAGATCCGGCGGCAGAGTGGAGAGCAGATACGCTTTGCCGCGGCGCAGCCACTCGCAGGTGGCATAGAAAATATACCCGCCAATGGTAAAATCAGCCCGCAGCGCTTCATCCAGCCGTCCCTCTTTCAGGGGACGGATCCAGTCAAAATAGTCTTTCGCACCGCCTCCGTCCCGGCACTCGGCCAAAAACAGCAGGGTTCCGCCGGGCTTCATGGCATTGATGGCGTTCAGCGGGCTTTTGATCGCCTGGTACAGATTGATATCCTTGGGGTAACCGCCGCAACTGACAATTACCACATCGGCCAGGTGGTCAATGGGCACCTCGTAGCACTGCTGCTGATACCGGCAGCTCACCTGCCAGGCGGTGCGCCAGTTCCCGCAGAACAGGCCGCTGTGCCGGCCGCTGGGGGCGATGACGATGTTGATCCCGAAGGTGGGGGAGAGAAGCCCGGCCGCCTCGTCCATATCCTCGTGGATGGGGTTCAGGGGCAGTTTGCCGCTGCCCACCTTTTCGTCGGTACACGGCAGGGTGGGACTGAGGGCGCGCTCGTGGTTCTGGCGGATCGTCTGGCGGGAAGAAATACCCGGCAGCACACTTTTGCGCCCGCCGCCGAACCCGGCCATCAGATGGTGCACCGTGCCGCCGATCAAAATAACCTTGCGCCCCACAGCCAGGGGGTTTACCTCCACCCGGGTACCCCGGGAAGTGGTGCCGATATAGACCAGATCCGGCGCATCGCAGTCGTGGTTGACCACCCGTACCTTCTCATATACCTCCGGGGTGACCAGCCGTTTCATTTCTTCCTCCGTATTGGGGCGGTGGGTCCCCAGCGCAATAACAATCACCATATTGGCATAGGGCACCCCGCACTCCTCGTGGAGGAACGGAACCAGCAGCCCCACCACCTGATCCTGGTGCATCCAGGCCCGGGTGATATCGCTGACCACCAGCGTGACAAGGTCATCGGGGGCGATCAGTTCCCGCAGCGGGGGCGAGTCGATGGCGCCTTCCCCAATGGCCCGGGCAAATTCCGCCGGCAGGTCCTCAATTTCCCGCATCGTGTTCTCATGCAGGGTTTCAATGCTGTGTGCCCCCCGGATGGGAATGGAAACGGCGGTTTCTCCGTATTTCATCACAACGGTCTGATCCATGTTCACTTCTCCTCTCTTACACTCTTCTGCATCACGGGTTCTCAATCTGCCGCATCAGCTTGGGGAAACGGAACAGGAAGGTGATCCCCACCACGCTGGCGCAGGCGATATCCGCCACCGGCTCGGCCAGAAACACGCCGAAAACCGGGTTCTGCGGGAAGAAAAACGGCAGAATGTACGCCAGCGGGATCAGCAGAATCACCTTGCGCAGCAGGGCGAAAAACAGGCTGATCTTCGACTGGCCCAGAGCCACAAACGTCTGCTGGCAGGACCCCTGCACCGACATCATAAAGCAGCCGGCCATATAAATCCGCAGCGCCCACACGGTATACTCCGTCAGAGCCGGATCATCGTTGAAAATGGACACCAGCACCTGCGGGAACAGCTGGCACGACAGGAACAGCAGCGCATAGAAAAAGACTTCAAATCCCAGCAGCAGAAAAAAGGCCCGGCGCACCCGGTCAGGCTTGCGCGCACCGTAGTTAAAACTGATAATCGGCTGGGCCCCTTGGGTCAGCCCCTGCATGGGCAGGAACATCATCTGCAGCACGCTGCCGCAGATGGTCATGGCCCCCACGGCCACATCCCCGCCGTAGGTCTGCAGCTGGGTATTAAAGACAATATGAATGGCGCTCTCAGTGGCCTGCATCACAAAGGGCGACAACCCCAGCGCCATCACCGGCGCCAGAATGCTCCACCGGGGGCGCAGATAGCGGCGGCGGATGCGCAGCGCCGTCTTTTTCCCGAACAGGAACCACAGCACCCACAGGCAGGAGACTGCCTGTGACAGCACGGTGGCCAGCGCGGCACCCCGTACTCCCATGTTCATCCCATAGATAAACAGCGGATCCAGCGAGATATTCAGCACGGCGCCGATCACCACCGTCATCATGCTGACAGTGGCCCGTCCCTGCATGGTGATAAACGAGTTCATCCCCAGCGACATCTGCACGAACAACGTGCCGCACAGATAGAAAGTGAGGTAATCCTGCGCATAGGGGAGGGTGGCGTCGCTGGCGCCAAAACAGCGCAGCAGCGGGCCGGACAGCGGCAGCAGCACCGCCATCAGCGCTATGGAAATACCCAGCAGCAGGGAAAAGCAGTTGCCCAGAATCCGCTCGGCGCCCTCCCGATCCCCGCGGCCCATGGCAATGGAAGCCCGGGGCCCACCGCCCATCCCCACAAAGGCGGAAAAGGCGGAAATCACCATCACAATGGGGAAGCAGATGCCTACGCCGGTCAGCGCCAGGCCGCCGCTTTCGCCCATGTGGCCAATGTACATCCGGTCCACAATATTGTAAAGGGCGTTAATCAGCTGGGCGATAATGGACGGAATGGCCAGCCTGGCCAGCCATTTTCCCACCGAGCCGGATCCCAGATCCGCATTTTGTCCTGTCAATTCGGTCATCTCCTGCTTTTCTGTGCGCTGTATCACACATTTTTCTTTGTATTATACCGCAAACTCTTCCTTTTGTCATCCGGCACCGCCCCTCCTTACTTTCCGGTTTACCGGATAAAGGCTACGGTTTTCAGCAGTACCGATCCGCTGACACACTCCAGCCGGACCGTTACCTTTTCCCCCTCCGGAATGGGGAAGGGTTCGCTCTCTCCCTCTTTCAGGGTCAGCCGTACCTCTTCCATGCCGGGAATGGAAACCCGGATTACACCGTCACTTCCGCTCAGCGCGGTCAGCTTTCCGGCAGTACCGGGCTGTACCTCGCGCACTGTATAGGCGGCAAACACGCCGGGCGTAAACCGCAGGCACAGGTGTTCCCACTCGCGCTCCGGCTGCTTTCCGGACATCATGGCAAAAAACGGCTCTTCTGCCGGGATATAGCCCGGATCCCCCACAATGGGCATTCCGTCGCCCAGGCGGTACCCGAAGATATTCTCCCGCGACTGGCTGCCGCCAAACGAAACCCCTCGGCCGGGCATGGCATCGTAACCGGTAGCGGGAATGGCAAACGGCGCCTGGCGCAGCAGATAGTGGTGTACTTCTTCGTCTTTTGTGCAATGACAGAACTTTACGTTTTCCAGCATCTCATCAAAAATCCGCTGGCTCTCCTCGTACGAGGGGCGCGGCCCGCCCTCTGCGATATAACCGTACACCTTATCCCAATCTTTGGGCAGGGGATAGGTTACCGCATGGGTCACCTGACAGTTCTCGGCGATTTTATAGCTCCAGATGTTAAAGCCAAAATGATTGGTCACCATCATCTCAAAAAGAACGGCCATCCCCTCATTGGTATCGTTGTTCTCGCCGGACCACAGGCGCACATTGCATTCCTCTGATTTCTGGAACAAAGGTTCCAGAGCCTTCATCTGCGGATCATGACCATAATGATTATGAATATGCCAGTTGTGGTAGCCGGGATCAAACTCATGGTCCCCGGTAAAAATGTCAACCCGCGTAGAAAACCGGTGTCCCTCCAGGCTGAACATGTGATTCTTGTCAATTTTGCGGATCCGGGCAATCACCTCATCGTAAAAACGAATCAGCTCCGGTATCAGGTTCGTAAACCGCAGAGGTGCCAGCGGTTCATTCAAAAGTTCATAGGCACCCACGATCCAGCGGTCCTTGTAGCGGCGGGCAATTTCCTCCCACAGCAGCATCGTGCGCTCGCGGCTTTCCTCTTCCAGGAACATCCGGGGAACGTTATCCAGTCCGTCGTCACACAGCAGTCCGCTCTGTCCGCCGACCGCCGCGTGCATATCCAGAATGGCATACAGCCGGTATTTCTCACACAGATCCAGCACATGATCCAGCATGGCAAACGAATCCTCGTTAAAATGGATACCGGGCTCCTCATCCAGGAACAGCCGGGCCGACATGGGCAGGCGGATACTGTTCATGCCCTGTTCGGCCATGTAGGCGATATCCTCCTCCGCCAAAAAGGCACGGGTCCAGCGGGACCAGTAATTTTTGGCATACTGGCTTCCGCACAGCTCGCGGATGCACTGTTCGATGGACCGGCCGTGTTCATAACGAAGGGGCAGTTTATAATTGTCAATATTCGCCATAAACATGGGCGTACCGCCCACCATCCAGCCTTCGGGGTTACTCCAGCACCCCATACTCCATCCGCGCAGGATCACCTCTTCGCCGTCTCCGTTCACCATCCGGCGGCCGTCAGCATGCAGAAAACCTTTGACGCGGTCCCTTGTAAATTCACTCATAATTCTTTCTTCTCCTTCCCGTATTTACTCAAAGGACAAAATCAAACAGTTCGGAAAGCCAGGTGTGACACAGCGGCACCCAGACCGACGCTGCCGCATTGGGGGTAAATACCTCCTGATTGCACAGGCTCATGCCATGGCCCCCGTTGGGAAAAATGTGGCAGGCAAACGGCACATGATGCGCCTGCAGGGCGTTCACCAGCAGCAGGGTGTTCTCCACCGGCACACAGTCGTCCTCCACCGTATGCCAGACAAAGGCCGGCGGGGTTTTTTCATCGACGTGGCGGTCCAGTGCCCAGAATTCATTCTCCGGGGTACCCGTCTCGTGCTGTCCGCTGACCCAGTACAGCGACCCCTGATGGGTCAACGGGCCGGCGGTAATCACCGGGTACCCGAGAATCATGGCGTCGGGCCGGTTTTTGCCCCCGCAGGTATCCAGCTTTTCCCGCAGTGCCGGATGATCCCACAAAATCCCCAGCGAGGCCGCCAGGTGCCCGCCCGCCGAAAAACCCGCCACCGCAATTTTGTGGGGGTCAATCTGCCAGGACACGGCGTGATCGCGGATCAGCATCATAGACGAAGAGGCCTCAATCAGTGGGCGCATTTCACCGGCTTCCTCCCGAATGGAGTAATCCAGCACAAACGCCTGATACCCCTTTTCATAGAAGGAAAGGGCAATGGGCTCGGCCTCGCGGTCCGAGCAGAATTCGTACCCACCGCCCGGGCACACCAGCACGGCCGGCCGGGCCCCGCGGTGCCGGGACATCTCGCTGTCCGGATCATGCAGATAACCGGTCAGCCGGGCCTTGCTGCCGCTGACGGGAGAAAGGGTGACCAGATTCATCGAAAATCGCTCCTTTGTCTGTACAACTCTTTTTTCAGTATACTCCTTCCCGAAAAAATAAACAAGTAGTTTATTTTTTCTTTTTATGGTTTTTTGCTGCTGTTTCGTTCCGCTTTCCGGAAAACAAAAAGGGCCGGATAAGTACAGGCGTCTCAGCCTGTTGCCTTATCCAGCCCATCATTTCCCAGCGAATGATTTGCCCTCCGTGCAAGCATTTTCCATTATACGGAAAAATCCCGTTTTGTCAAGGGGAGAAGGCTCACCGTGCTCCTCCAAACAGCATACCAAACAGCGCCGCTCACAGTTCCAGCGGGCACTCTTCCCCCCGCAGCATCTGGCACAGAGTGATCACCCCGCAGTGAGCCATGCTCTCCACACTCTCCTGTGTATAAAAGGCCATGTGCTGGGTCAGTACCACGTTGGGGAACTGGCGCAGATAGACCATATCGCGGTTTTTGATGATATCGGTGCGCCGGTCATTGTGGTAAATCCCCTCCTCGTTTTCCAGCACATCCATCCCCAGCGCGCCGATTTTTCCGGTCTCAATCCCCTTGGTCAGGGCGTGAATATCCGCCAGCGCCCCCCGGGCCGTGTTGATCAGCACCACGCCGTCCTTCATCTTTTCCAGCGTTTCGCTGTTGATCAGATGGTCGGTTTCCGGAGTCAGAGGCATGTGCAGCGTGATCAGGTCGCTCTCACGCAGCAGCGTTTCCATGGGCACATACCGGGCCAGGGCAGCTGCTTCCTCATTGGGGTGCGGATCATAGGCCAGCATCCGGCACCCAAAGCCGCTCAGATTTTTCATTACCGTCCGGCCGATGCTGCCCGTGCCCAACACTCCCACCGTCAGGCTGCGCAGTTCGCGGCCGCGCAGGCCGTCCAGGGAATAATCATTGACATTCTGCCGCCACATGGCGGGCTTGTAATTGCGCAGGGTCAGCAGCATCAGCATCACGGTAAAATCGGCCACCCCGTTGGGCGGATAGCTGGCATGGGCCACCCGCACCCCCAGCCGGTAAGCCGCCTGCACATCCATGTGGTTAAATCCGATGGTGCGGGTGGATACGGCGCCGATGCCCCTCTCCTTCAGCTTTTTCAGCAGGGCTTCGTCCAAATGGCTGTGCCCCAAAATACTGACTCCATCACTGCCCTCGGCAAAAGACAGGGTCTCCTCTCCCAGGGGCTGTTCGGTCATGCGCAGGGTCACATTCTCCTGCTGCGCTGTCCGGCACAGAAAATCCCTCTCATCCTCGCGGACTTCAAACACCGTAATTCTCAAATTTCTTTCCTTCTTTCTCTGTTTTGTGCTTTATGGTGCTAAAAGGTCAAAAAAAAAGCAGACTGTAAAAACAGTCTGCTTAAAAAAACAGGATAAATTCTAAAGACAGCGCCGTCGGGAGACGCCAGGCAAGCCTCCATCCGATTTCCTCCCAACCTTTCGGTTCTCTCATTATACCGGAAAAATGGCCGCCGTGCAAGGGGCAAAGAGGAAACTCATTCCTCTTTTTCTTTTTGGGCATGGGCCTGCAGCCGGCGGAACAGATCGCCGAAAATGCGGTCCCGGTTTACCTGGCTGACATAGCCGTACAGATGGCGGCTGCAATCCTCGCTGTAGGTGCCCTCCAGGGTGACGATGGGGCTGTGGCGCAGCTGGGTTACCAACCCCTCGGGGCATACCAGCCAGGCAATCACCGTGGGATCCCAGATCACACGGGAATAGGCGAAGTGGTCGTCGCTGCACTCGAAATACCGCTGGGCCAGAAAATCGCCGATGGCGCCGCGGCCCCTCACAAAGGTGTTGATTTCCGGCAGGGTGGTCAACATGTGGTCCACCACCCCCATGCAGGGCAGCTGCACCACCGGTGCACCGCAGTCAAACACCACCTGGGCGGCGGGTACATCCTGAATCAGGTTGAATTCTCTTGTATCCGGCCAGTGCAAGGCGTGACCTCCCAACCAGACAATCACAATTTTATCCACAATGTCCGGGGCCATCAGCAGGGCCGAGGCCACATTGGTAATGGCGCCGATAGCCAGAACATACAGCGGATCCACGCTGGTGCAGGCCCGGGCTTTTTTCACCAGATCTTCGGCGGCGGGGGAGAGGACCGGTGTTTTGTCCTTCAGCAGATAATCCTCGCTGCCGCGGAACACGTAGTTCTCCTTTTCCACGCCCATCCGGGACAAGATGCGGTGGATTTCCTCGTAGCTTTTCTCCATACCGTCCTTGGGGCCGGTGGATTTCTCATTGAAATAGGGGGCCGCATAAATGGCCTGCAGGTCGATTTTTTCCGGGCTCAGCAGGGCATATACCACCGCAAACTGGTCATCAATCTCATTAAAAGTGTCGGTATCCAGTACCGCCTTCACCCTTCCCTTGGGGGGCTGCAGCATACGCACGCGGGTTTCTTCCGATACCGGGGGGAACTGTACGCTCATTTTCCATGGCTCCTTTCTTTTGGGCCCCGCTTTTGGGGCCGTCCACTTTTCTCAGTATAGCGGATTGCCACGCAAAAAGCTATCCCCAACGGAAAAGATTTTCCCCCGCGCGGCTTTTCCCGAAAAACGCAGAAAGGAAGGGCGGATAAACCTGCAGATCCCACTTTGCAGGTCATCCGCCCTTCCCGGCGATAAGAAATCTGGATTATTCCACGTCCAGCAATTCGCAGAAGGACAGCATATAAATCTCGGCTGCATGGATGACATCTTCGATATCGACGTCCTCATTATAGCCGTGAATGCCCTCGCAGTTGGCCGGGCCGTACTGAATCGTCTGGATGCCCAAGTTGCGGTAATACTTGGCATCACTGGAAGCCCACTGATAAGCGGGCAGCACGGTCCTTCCCCAAATGGCTTCGGCATTTTTATGCACCATGCGAACGATGGGCGCATCATAATCGGTAAAGTTAGCTTCGCTGTGGTATTCGAGCACATACTCGATCCCGGTTTCGCCGCTGTCGGCGATCATCTTCTTCACCGCCGCTTCGATATCCTCGTGGCGGATCCCGATGGGCAACCGGCAATCACATAGGCACTCGCAGTAATCGGGCACCATGTTGATCTTGTTGCCGCCGGTGATAATTCCGGGGTTGCAGGTCAGATGGTCAATGGCATCGGCGGCGCCGTTGGAATTGGCGCGCTCGCAGATCAGCCGGGAATTAGCCAGCGCCTGCTTCTGGTTTTCGGCGTAATGGCCGGGAACCGCCGTCAGCTCGTTGACATGCTGCAGCACGCGCCCCAGCTTCAGAATGGCATTGTCCCCCTTGTAATTGCCCAGGCTGCCATGGGCCGGCGTGCCGTGGGCAATCAGCTTCAGGTGCAGTCCGCCCTTCTGGCCGATTTCGATATTATCGTAGGAAGTGGGCTCGGCGATCAGACACGCCTGGGCGCCGTCGGCATAGCCGTTGTCGCACAGCCAGCGGGTGCCCTTTCCACCTGCCTCTTCATCCGAGACAATGTGCAGGCGCACGCAGCCGCCCAGCTTCGCGCCGCTCTCCTTGAGCAAACGCATCACAAACAGCAGACAGGCAACGCCCGCTTTCATGTCGCTGGTACCGCGGCCGCGGATCGTCGTTTCGGTTACCTCGCCGCCGCAGGGGTCGAATTTCCACCCCTTCGGATCGCCGATGGGCACCACGTCCACATGTCCGTTGAGCACCAGATTGTACCCCGCGCGGTTGCCCAGCTCGGCCGTGACAATGGGATGGCCGGGAATGGTGTCAATCTGCTGGGTTTCAATGCCATATCCCTCCAGGTACTGGCGGACAAAGGCAATCACCTCGTCCTGGGTGCCGCAGGGATTTTCGCTGTTGATCTGGATCAGCCGGGAAACCAGCTGAACCAGCTCGTCTTTATGCTGCAAAACCAGTTCGTGCAGCTTTTTCTGTGTATCCTGATTCATCGGATAAGGGCCTCTTTTCCTTAATTTTCCGCTAAAAGAATCGGATTACCCGTTTTTTATTCCATCAGGAAGCACGCCACCTGATGGCCGGGATCGACCTCTTTCAGCTGCGGGCGTTCCTCGTTGCAGCGGGCGGTGGCATAGGGGCAGCGCCCGGCCAGGGGGCATCCCTTCATGTCGCCGATGGGGCTGGGGATATCGCCCTCCAGCTTAATCTGCTCGCGCACTTCAAACGGGCTGTCCGGCGGGATGGCCGACAGCAGCGCTTTGGTGTAGGGGTGCAGCGGGTTGCTGTAAATCTTCTCCGCGGCGCACAGCTCAACCACCGTGCCCAGATACATAATGGCAATCCGGTCACTGACGTGCTTAATAACGCTCAGGTCATGGGAGATAAAGATATAGGTCAGGTTAAATTCCTTCTGAATCGAACGGAACAGGTTCAGCACCTGCGCCTGAATCGATACGTCCAAAGCGGAAACCGGTTCGTCGCAGACGATGATATCGGGGTTCAGGATCAGGGCGCGGGCCACGTTGATGCGCTGACGCTGGCCGCCGGAGAACTCGTGGGGGAACCGCTCGATGTGCTGAACGTCCAGGCCCACCTTCTGCATCATTTCAAAAACCCGCTCGCGGCGCTTTTCTTTATTGGGCTCCAGATTATGAACAATCAGGCCCTCTTCGATCAGCTGGCCGCAGGTCATCCGGGGATTCAGCGAGGAATACGGATCCTGGAAAACGATCTGGATATTCTTGTGGCGGCTTCTCCGCTCTTCCTTGGTGTGCAGCTCCTTCAGGTTCTGGCCCTTGTAGAAGATGTCGCCGGAGGTAATCGAATGCAGGCCGACCACACAGCGGCCCAGTGTCGATTTTCCGCAGCCGGATTCACCGATAACGCCCAGGGTCTCGCCCTGCTGGATGTCCAGGCTGACATGGGACAGGGCATGCAGCTGCTTTGATTTCTCAAACAGTTTCGAGCTGCGCACCTTAAAGTCCTTGCACAGGTCCTGAATCTGCAAAATGGGCTGATCACTCATGGCTGACGGCCTCCTTTCCTCTTTCCAGCGATTCTACACCATTCTGGTGATGGCAGGCCACCTTGTGACCCGGGGCAACCTCCACCAGCTCGGGCACCTGCTCACGACAGATATCGGTCGCATAGGGACAGCGATTATAGAAGTTGCAGCACTTACCGGTCAGACGCAGATCCGGCGGAACACCAGGAATGGTCTTCAGATCCTCTTTGCCCTCATCGGACAGTTTCGGAATCGAATCCAGCAGACCCCAGGTATACGGATGCAGGGGATTTTTGTACAATTCTTTCATGTCGGCAAACTCAACCGTTTTGCCGGCATACATGACCATAACCGTATCGCACATTTTCCATACGATCCCCAGGTTGTGGGTGATCAGCATAATGGCGGTATCGGTCTTCTCCTGCAGATCCTTCAGCAAGCCCAGTACCTGAGCCTGAACGGTTACGTCCAGAGCCGTGGTAGGTTCGTCAGCAATCATAAACTTCGGATGGCAGCTGATAGCCATAGCGATCATTACACGCTGGCACATGCCGCCGGACAGCTCGTGCGGATAGGAATTCAGGCGGCTCTCGGGATCCGGGATCCCCACCATTGCCAGATTTTCCACCGCAATTTTGCGGGCCTCTTCCTTGCTGACCTTGTTGTGAGTGCGGATCAGCTCGATCATCTGGCTGCCCACCTTGAATACGGGATCCAGAGAGGTCATAGGATCCTGGAAAATAACAGAGATATCGTTTCCGCGGATTTGACGCAGCTCTTTGTCAGAAATCGCGCGCATATCTCTGCCTTCAAACAGGATGGTGCCATCCACAACCTTTCCGGTTTTGGGCAGTAAACGAATGACGGAGTTGGCCGACACGCTTTTGCCCGATCCGGATTCGCCCACGATTCCGAGGATTTCGCCTTTTTTCAATGTATAACTTACACCGTCAACGGCTTTGGCAACACCGCTGGCTGTGAAGAAGTAGGTCTTTAGATTTTCGACCTTCAAAATTTCTTCGCTCATGGTTTCCCTCCAAGCATTATTCGTATTTGGCCTTCATGGCAAGGAACTCCTCTTTGACCCGCCGCAGCGCATCCGGCTGCCGCAGCAGATCCACACCGGTCATTGCTTCCGCTTTAGCGGCCTGCAGCATAGCATGAATCCCCGCGGGGGAACCGCATGCCGCTTCAAATTCGGGGGTGTGGCCCCGCAAAACCGGTACCACCTTGATATAGGACTGCAGCCCGGGAATCTCATGGGTCACATTTCCCATATCGGTTGTTCCGATCCCCAGATCACGGGTACGGGGTTTGACCTCTTCGCCGATTGCGAGAAGGTTCTGCTGCAGATATTCTTCGATCACGGGGTTGTTGCGGATATCCTCGTAGGAATCCCGCAGAACCGAAATCTCCACGCGGGTACGGGTCATATCGGCCATGGCCTGGCTCATTTTCCTTACACGTTCGACCAGCTGCAGCTTGTCCTTCATGCTGAACGAACGCACCAGGATCTCGGCACTGCAGTGGTCCGGGATCATCACCGGCGTTTCGCCGCCGTCACGGATCACGCCCAAAATCCATCCTTTACCGGAAATCTCCGGGCGGATGGCGGCAATGGTCTGCAACAGCTGCATCACAGGGATCAGGGCGCTGACGCCCTCCTCCGGCCAGGTAACCGCATGGGCCTTTTTTCCGTAATAATCCACCTTCAGACTGGTTGAGGAATAGGAGATATCGTTGACCACCGTCTCGTTGGCCGGATGAATCAGCATAGCCGCATCGATTCCGTCGAACACGCCGGCGCGCTGCATCAGGATTTTTCCGCCGCCGCCCTCTTCTGCGGGACAGCCCAGCACGGTCAGCTTTCCGCCCACTTCATCCACCACCGGCTGCAGCGCATAGGCCGCGCCAATAGCGATGGGGGTCATCAGGTTATGCCCGCAGGCATGCCCCATACCGGGTACGGCGTCATATTCTCCAAGAAAACCGAGGTTCGGACCGGGGCGGCCGCTGTCATACACGGCGCGCAGGGCCGTTTGCAGCCCACCCACACCGGTTTCCACCTGAAAACCCAACTCTTTCAGCAGTTCGGCCACGGCGGCTACCGCTTTATGCTCCTGAAAACAGTATTCGGGATTCTGAAAAATCCGATTAGCAAGGGCGGTCAGCCGGCCGGCAATCGTATCGACACGCCGCCTTACAAGTTCCTTTTCATCCATGTCGGGTCCTCTTATTTCTTCATCTTGGGATCCAGGACATCGCGGATGCCGTCGCCCAACAGGTTAAAGCCGATAACCGTGATCAGAATGCACAGACCGGCCTCTGTCGCAATATGGGGCGCCGTCTGCAGATAGCTTTTTCCGGAGGTAAGAATGTTGCCCCAGGAGGAAGTGGGGGGCGTAATGCCCAGACCCAGGAAGCTGAGGGACGCCTCGGAAATAATGGCGCTGGCCATATTCATGGTTGCATATACAATAATGGGGGAAATCGTATTCGGCAGAATATGCCGGAACAGAATGCGCCGGTCGCTCTCGCCCAGTGCCCGGGCTGCATTGCAGTATTCCTCATTTTTCACTACGTGTACCTGGCCGCGCACCATCCGGGCGAAGCTGGGCACATTGGAAATACCCAAAGCGAGAATAACATTCTGTACACCGCTGCCCAGTACGGTCATAATAATCATGGCCAGCAGCAGGAAGGGGAATGCAAACATGCCGTCCATAATACGCATAATCACCGAGTCCACTATGCCGCCCTTATAACCGGCGATCAGACCCAGCAGGATCCCGATGAGACCGCCCACCGCCGTTGCGCCGATGGCGACGATAACGGAGATCTGAGCCCCGTAAATCAAACGGGAGAGCAGGTCACGGCCAAATTCATCCGTACCCAGAAGATGCATGACACCGTCCTGTCCCACGGACCCCGGCCCCAGAAACTTCTCGGGAAGGCTGATTTTGTTGGGATCGCAGGGAGCAAGAACAGACGCCAGAATTGCCATCAAAAAGACAAAACTGACAATTACCAGTCCCACCACGGCCATTTTATTTCGGCCCAGCTTATGCCAAGCGTTATTGGCGCGGCGCTCCTTTTTCAGCATTTCATTCTGAGCCTCGCGGCTCAATGCACCGGTTGTCTGTGCCATCAGCTCTTCTGCCCCCCTTCGTAGCTGACCTTCGGGTTCACCAGCATATATGCCAGGTCAACCAGCAGGTTCACCACAATAAACACAATGGCCACGATAACCACCGTGCCCTGAATCAACGCATAGTCACGGTTGGTAACGGCCTTTACAATCAACATGCCCATGCCCGGCCACGAAAAAATCGTCTCGGTCAGCATGGCGCCGGTCACACAGTAGGCCAGCTGCACACCAACAACCGTAATAATAGGCGGCAGCGCGTTCTTAAAGGCGTGCTTCCACAGCAGTTTGGGCTCGCTCAGACCCTTGGAGCGCAGTGCCTTGATGTAGTCGGTATTGATGGTCTCCAGCGTGCTGGAGCGGGAAATCCGGGCGAAGGTTGCCATAGGATGCAGCGTCAGGCAGATAACAGGCATAACCATGTACTGCACATAGCCCCAGAACCCGTTGCTCCAATCGCCAATACCCATGGATGGCAGCCATTTCAGGTTTACAGCCAGCACCAACACCATCATCAGGGCAAACCAGAAGACGGGCACGGATATGCCGACAATCGCCAAGAACATAACAATGTAGTCGAAAGCTGTATTCTGATGAACGGCCGAGTACACGCCGATCGGAATACCAATCAGAAGTGCCAGCACCAGGCTGGTCAGCGACAGAGTCAACGTATTGGGAATACGCTCGCCCAGCAATTCGAGAACTGGTTTGTTATACGTATAGGAAGTGCCGAAATCACCGTGGAGGATATCGTTCCAGTACATGCCGTACTGCTCGAGCTTGCTCTTATTCAAGCCCATTTTCTCCTCCATTTTTGCAATGTCTTCCGTCGTAGCCTGGGGTCCCAGCACCGCCGTAGCCGGGTTGCCAGGGATCATTCTTGTCAGGATAAAGGTGAGTGTGACTACAACAAAAAGGACAGGGATCATTTGCACAAAACGCCGAAGAATTGTCTTTACCACTTTCTTATCACCTGCTTTTGATACTTATAGAGATAAGCGGCCGGAATCAAAACGACACCAGCCGCTTATTCATTGCATTACACGTTTTACGCCCCATTGCGATTTATGCAGTTTTGCAAAATCCTCGCTCCCTTACCGCCGGGAGCAGAGAGAATGGGACCACGAAGATTTTTTGAATAATCTGTTTTTACAAATTATTCGGACAGCCACACGTTGGCTTCGGTGCTGCAGATATCATAGGCGTTATCGGTGCTCATGGAGAAGCCATGTACACGAGAAGAGAAGCCAAGGATGTTCTTGCGGTTTGCATAGTCGATCTGCGGATACTCTTCCACGATCAGCTTCAGAGCTTCCTTGTACAGCTTGGCGCGCTCTTCCTGTACGGGCTCAGCCTCGGCCTTATCCAGCAGTTCGTCAACCTCGGGAACATTGAAGCCCTGGCCGTTGCCCTGGCTGCCGATGTGAGAGCTGTGGAACAGGTAGTTCAGGAAGAAGTACGGATCGGAGTACCAGGTCCAGGACATCGCGAAGATATCGCACTGACCATTGGCGCAATACTCGGAGAAGGTGCCCCATTCAGAGGTCTTGATGTCGATGTTCACACCGATCTGCTGCCATTCGGCCTGGGCAACGGTAGCCATATCCATGCTGCCCTTGGAATCAGAGGTGTAGAAATCGAGGTTCAGGCCATCGGCATAACCGGCATCAGCCAGCAGGGCCTTGGCGCCTTCGGGATCATAATCGGGAACCAGATCTTCCAGAGACTCGTCGTAGCCCCAGGATCCGGGAGGCAGCGGCAGGTCCGCGGGAGTAGCGGAGTCGTACAGATAGATAGCGTTGCACAGGTCCTCACGGCTTACGCCCATGATCAGAGCCTTACGCACGTTCTTGTCAGCGGTGGGGCCGTTGACCATGTTGAAGTAGATGTAGGAGAACTGCAGAGCTTCCATTTCCAGCACGGTCAGATTCTCATCCTCACGGGCCAGTTTGATGGATTCGCCGGACAGACCAGCCATATCGATGTCACCGGACTTCAGGCCGTTCAGGGACTGCTCAGCTTCGGTAACAACGGTAAAGGTAACGCCGTCCAGATGGGGCTTTCCAGCCCAGTAGTTGTCGTTGCGAACCAGCTCGCACTTGTTGTCCAGGGAGAAGCTCTTCATCATGAAGGGGCCGGTGCCTACCAGATGGGCGCCGAACTCGTCGCCCCAACCCTCAACTTCTTCCTTCGGAACGATGGCGTTGCCTTCGTCGGTCAGGGTGGTCAGGAACGCAGAGGAAGGAGCGGGCAGATATACCTTTACATGGGTATCGTCCACCACTTCGCAGTGGTCGATCTTAATACGGCTGTTCGCAGACAGCTCGTTGGAACGCTCCAGGGAGTACTTGATATCCTCGGCGGTCATCTTACGGCCATCCTGATACTCACCGGGGTGGAAATACACATCGTCACGCAGGGTGAAGGTGTAAACCATGCCGGTATCGTCCACTTCCCATTCGGTGGCCAGCGAAGGAATCACTTCACCACTCTGGGACATATCAACGACGGTATCGCATACCTGGGCGATGATGTTGCCCTCGTAAACACCGGTGTAGTCAACGGGATCCAGTTTGGCAGGGGAGGCGCTCTGCGCAATAACCAGAATGCCACCGTCCTGAGGGGTCAGGCCTTCGTCATTGGTCTTGGTGGGAGCTTTGGAGCCGTCATTCCCGGTGGACTCGCTACCGCTGTCCACGCTGCTTTCGTCATTGGCAGCGGGCGTGCTGCTTCCAGCGCAGGCTGCCATGGAAACGACCATGGAAGCGGCCAGCAGAAGCGCGAAGAACTTTTTCATCTTCTTCATCGTTTTTTCCTCTCTTCAAAATATAAATTTATATTATCCGGAAAATATCCCTCCGGAAAATATCAGATGTGTTCGCGCAGCCACCGGCTTGCGCATTCGGCATAAAGGGCGGCCATCTGGGGCAGCGCCTCTTCATCAAAACGAACTTTCGGGTTGTGCACCCCGTGTTCATATCCCTGTTCCCGGCTGCCGGCCCCAAACCAGACCTGCACCCCGGGCACCTGCTCAGCGAACACGGAGAAATCCTCCGATCCGTTCATCGAGGGGATCTCCTGCACCGTTCCCTCTCCCAGCAGATCATCGATCATGGGGGAGAGCTCCTGCAGCAAATGGGAATCATTGATCATCGGCGGAATGCCGGGGCCCTCGTACTCCACCCGGCAGGAAGCGCGCATACTGGCTGCAATCCCCTCACAGATCTCGGGAACCCTCTTTTTCACGAATGCCCGTACCTTCGGATCGGCTGTGCGGATACTGCCCTGCAGTACCGCCTCGTCGGGGAGGATGTTGGGCGCGGTTCCGGCGGAAACCATGCACACCGTCAGCACCAGCATGGCATCCGGCGCAATCTCGCGGGCGTTAATCCCCTCCAGCGCCAGGATCACATGGGCCGCTATCCGGATCGGATCGACGCCGCTCTCGGGGCTTGCCCCATGGCACCCTTTCCCGGTCAGGGTGATTTTAAAGAAATCACACGATCCGTTCATAAACCCGGGCCGTACACCGGCCACTCCGGTCGGGGCCCGCAGCACGTGCTGAGCCAATGCCGCATCCGGCTTCCCGTTTTCAAACAGCCCATCCTCCAGCATCTGCCGGGCGCCGTGCATCCGCTCTTCGCAGGGCTGAAACACCAGCATTACGGTCCCGCACAGTTCGTCCTCCCGCTCCTTCAGCATTTTGGCCGCCGCCAGCAAACTGGCGGTGTGCATATCGTGCCCACAGGCATGCATGCAGCCGTTCTGCGAAGCAAAGGGCTCGCCGCTCTCTTCCTTCATGGGAAGCGCATCCATATCCGCCCGCAGCAGGAAGGTTTTGCCCGGTTTTCCCACCACAGCGGCAATCCCGGCTTTTCCCACCCGTCTGGGCTGATACCCAAAGGAGCGCAGCTTTGTCAAAACGAATTCCGTCGTATACGGCAGTTCAAATCCCAGCTCCGGATGGCGGTGCAAATCCCTGCGCCACTCCCGGATTTCCCCGCTCATTGCCTGCGCGCGGGACATAAAATCCGCCTTCAAAACCGATTCGCCCCCATACTTTTCATAGGAAGATAGGTACATTATAGACGAAGCCTTGCGAATTTGCAAGTC
>JBJEQH010000181.1:0-1935 GCA_051881655.1 Candidatus Heritagella sp.
CAGAATCACCCGGTGCCCCCGCCGGGACGCCTCCAGGGCGGCTGTCATTCCGGCGGGTCCGCCGCCGGCTATCAGTACCTTTTTGGGGGTTGTGGGCGCAAACGCGTATTTGTGCTCCAGTTCCCTGCCGATCACCGGATTCAGGGCGCATATCTGGGTCCGTGTGCCGAGATAGGCGGCAAAGCACGCAAAGCAGCGGCAGCACCTGGTGATCTCGTCCTTCCGGCCGGTTAATGCCTTTTCCGGGAAAAAGGGATCGGCCAGCATCTGCCGTGCCATTTCCACCACATCGGCTTTGCCGTCCGCAATAATCTCCTCCATCATGTCCGGGTCGTTCAGTCCGCCCACAGTCGCCACCGGGGTCCGCACGTTCTTTTTGATTTCGGCGGCCAGATACACATTGCATCCGTGTTCCATAAACATGGTCGGATGCGTCCGGACAAACCCCTCCCGAATCTGGGCCAGCCCGGCGGATACATGGATCAAATCCACCTTTCCGTCAATGGCTTTCGCGATTTCCACGCCATAATCAACCGTATAGCCGCCTTCTACAAACTCCGCTCCGCTCATTCTGTATTCAATGGGGAATTCGGGGCCGACCGCTTCCCGGATTTTCTCGATACACAAAAGCGGAAACCGCATTCGGTTTTCAAACGATCCGCCCCATTTGTCCGTGCGGGTGTTCGTTCTCGGGCTCATAAACTGCCCCAAAAGCCACCCGTGGCCCGCGTGCACCAGCACCATATCGAACCCAGCCTCTTTTACCAGAGCCGCAGCTCTCCCGAAGCTGTCGGCAATCTCCAGAATCAGGCTCTCCGGCATTTCATACACATGCGTGCCGTCCTCCATGATTTCATCGACCGGGCCATAGCATTTCTGCCCCTCCTGCCGCATGTTCCCGCAAACATACTTTCCCGAGTGGGAAAGCTCGATGGACGCCAGGCAGTTATGCCTGTGAATCTCCGCCGCCGCTTCGGTCAGCGAAGGCAGGCTCATTCGGGTATCAAGCCGGATATGCTTCGGGTGGGATTTTCCCGTCGCGGTGTGTACGATCCCTTCGCTGACCGTCACACAGGCGATGCCGCCCCTGGCGCGATACCCGTAAAAGGCAATGCTCGCCCTGCTCATATTTTCATCCGGTCCCACATCCGGATTGGATATGGGCGCGGCCATCATGCGATTTTTCAAAGTCCTCCCTGCAATCCGCAGCGGACTTCCCAAATGCGGATAATACTGATTCATAAAAACCCTCCCTGTACACGGTTGTCTGCGTAATCGACTGCTCCTGTCATCGCGGTTCTCTCCTCCCATTCGTTTTGCCGTTTTCCCCGCATGGCATCCCCTCCGGGGGACCCGACCGCTCTCCGCTGTATTTCCCCAGGGCGAAGATCCGTTCGTCCGCCGTCCCTCACGGACGGCCAATCCGGCGGTTCCTGCCCGCGCATCCCTCCCTTCCCCGGGTATTCCCCCGCAAGCCGGCACGGCCGCCGGATTGGGTCGTATCCGCTCTGCCTCCCGGGCGGGCAGCGGTTCCGTTTTCCGGCGGCCTGCCGGGTCTTCCCTTTGTACGGGCAGCGGCGCCTTTTCACGGGGGAGCATTTACGGGGGAGTATTCCCGCCCGAGTTGTTGTAATGAATTCATTTACAACAAAAAGTATAGCATCACCGCGTTGTAATGTCAACACTTACAGCAAAGTCCCTCCGCAGCCGCCGCACCGGCCCTTCCCCTCCGCCGGAAGCGGGCAGAAAGAAAACCCGCAGGCGACAAGGCCAAAAACGGCTGTCCCCTGCGGGTTTTGGGGGCCTTTCCCTGCGCAACGCGTTCCGGATGACCCGGCTCCGCCTTTCCCCGTTTCTTCCCACATCACCGGCCCTTTCCCCCGCCGGAAGCGGGCAGAAAGAAAACCCGCAGGCGACAAGGCCAAAAACGGCTGT
>JBJEQH010000182.1:0-8551 GCA_051881655.1 Candidatus Heritagella sp.
AAAGCAGAGCGGCGATGTGGGAGGTATCCGCAAGACCCTGCAGGAGCAGGGGCTGAACGTAAACATGAATGCGACGGTTCCCAACCGGAAAATCTCGCTGAAGGTCATGACGCTGAATAACGACCGGCAGAAGATCAACGACTGTTTGGGCAACCCGGTGGAAATCGGCATTGCCGTCATGTGGCGGGTGGTGGATACGGCCAAAGCGGTGTTCCATGTGGACAACTACAAGGAGTATCTGTCCCTGCAGTGCGACAGCGCCCTGCGGAATATCGTGCGCATGTACCCCTATGATATCGCCCCCAATGTGGATACAACCGGCGACGGTATCGCCGACGAGGGCAGCCTGCGCGGTTCCAGCGAGCTGGTGGCCGACCGTATCCGCGACGAAATCCAGAGGAAGGTGGAGGACGCCGGACTGGAGATCCTGGAGGCCCGGATTACTTATCTGGCCTATGCACCGGAGATCGCAGCCGTCATGCTGCAGCGGCAGCAGGCTTCGGCGGTGATCGACGCCAGAAAGATGATCGTGGATGGCGCGGTCGGCATGGTGGAAATGGCCCTGCAGCGCCTGAACGAAACCCAGATGGTTACGCTGGACGAAGAGCGCAAGGCGGCCATGGTTTCCAACCTGCTGGTGGTGCTGTGCGGCAACCACGATGTACAGCCGATCGTCAACTCCGGGAGTCTGTACTGAGATGGCGGAGAGAAATCAGCCCAAAAAGCAGGTGCCGCTGCGCCTGTCGGCCAAACTGTACGACGCCATTGCCGCCTGGGCGGAGGATGATTTCCGCTCGGTCAACGGGCAGATCGAGTACCTTTTGACGGAATGTGTGCGCCAGCGAAAGAAAAACGGAAAATATGTATCCGATCAGCTGGATGTCCCGCCGGAATTGGATATTGAGTAAAAGAGAACCCTGTGAAATGCGGACAGCGATGCCTGTTCGCAAAATCACAGGGTTCTTTTTTGATTCCTGCCCTCATACGGGCGGGCCGGATTATCCCGGCTTTACCCGGGCAAAACAATGGAAATGCTTCATCAGAAGGAAGGAGAGAAGCCCGGCCGCCGGCAGCCCCAGAAACAGCCCGGTTTCGGGCGGGGCTGCCCCCAGCAGGCGGATCATCCCCTCGCCGCACAGCAGGCAGCACCCCGCCGGAATCAGCACCCAACGGCGCCAGCGGATGGGGGCGCCGGTTACTTTCAGCAGGCGGTGCAGGCTGAGAAACGCATTGCCGATGCTGCACAGAAACAGGATGGCGATATATCCCTGCAGCCCGAATTTCGGCAGCAGCAGCCAGATCAGCGCGGTGCGCACGGCGGCATCCAGTGTATTATAGAGGAACGAGGGGGTCTGCTGGTCCAGGCCCTTGAGCAGACTGTCCACAATGGTATCCAGATACCACAGCGGTGTGAGCGGCGCCAGCATGCGCAGGTACTCTCCGGCCTCGCTGCGCCCGTAAAAAAGCGTGCCGATGGGCCGGCCGAACAGAAAGAAAAAGCAGGTGACCGGGATGGAGAACAGCAGGGCCGCCTGCAGGGCGCGGCTGGCAACGGCGCGGGTGCCCGGCCGGTTTTGGGCGGCCATGGATTGGGCGACCTCGGGGATCAGCAGGGAGCTGACCGACGTGAGAAAAACGGAGGGAAAGGTGAGCAGGGGGATGACCATCCCCTCCAGCATACCGTATTGGGCCAGGGCCGCGTCCTTTCCGGCACCATACTGCATCAACCCCATGGGGATCAGCAGGTTTACCGCCATATTCAGGCAGTTGCGGGCCGCATAGCTCAGGGTACCGGGCAGGGTGATGTGCCGGATGCTGCGCCCCACCTGGGGATAGGGCTCCTGATGGGCGGGAAGGAACCGGCGGGCGTGCCCCCGGTACAGTAAAACCGAGAACAGGCAGGAGAGAATTTCGGACAGGGTGGATGCCGCCATCATGAACAGGCAGGCGTTTTCCAGTGTGGCCGGTTTTCCCAGGGAGAAGGCGAGCAGAATCAGCACAATGCCGGAGGTCTGTTCAAACCCCTCGCACAGTGCCGGCCGGATGGTGCAGCGCATGGCCAGAAAGTAGCCCCGGATGCAGGATGACACCGCCATAAAAGGCAGCCCGGCGGACAGAATCCACAGGCAGTGGGCCGAAGCGACGCCGTTTAAGAATGTGCGGGACAGGGGCAGCGCCAGAAAATCCAGCAGCACACAGGCCCCCAGACTGAAGCACAGGGAGAAGGCCATGCAGCGGTGAACGCCGCTGCGGATGCGCGCTTCCCGCTGTTCCCCCAGCGCCAGCGAGGTCAGCCGTGTGACGGTCAGGCTGATGCCGCCGGTAGCCAGGCTGACGGCGGGAAGGAATACGCTGAGAATCAGCTGGTATTCCCCGATCCCCCCGACCCCGATCTGATAGGAGAGCCAGCCCCGCAGCAATAGGGAGAGCAGGCGCAAAATCAGGGAGGAGGCCGTCAGTACAGCCGCGTTTTTTAAAAAGACTTCTTTTTTCATACCCAATCCCCTCCGTGGCCCATGCGGCGGGCCCTGCAAAAGCGTATGAGCAGGAGGAGGGAAAAATGCGCCGCTTTGCCCTTTGCAAGCGCGCGGTTTTCCGGTATAATGGGGACAGACTCTGTGTGAAAAGGGGAAAAACAATGAGCGACTGGACTGAAGTGAAAATTTCCGTTCCCTGTGACAAGGTGGATACGGCGGGGGATATTGCCAATATGGTGGTTCCCTACGGGATTTATATCGAGGATTACTCCGATCTGGAGCAGGGCGCGCGGGAGATTGCCCACATCGACCTGATCGACGAGGAGCTGCTGAAAAAGGACCGCACCCGGGCGTGGATCCACATCTATATCAGCCCGGAGGAGAATCCCCAGGAGGCGGTGGCTTTTCTGCGGGAGCGGTATGCCGCGGTGGGAATCGAGAATGAGATCGCGATGGATTCCTGTGCGGAGGAGGACTGGCTGCACAACTGGAAAAAGTATTTTAAGCCCATCCCCGTGGGCGAAAAGCTGCTGATCCGCCCCACCTGGGAAAAAGTGGAGGATCCGAAGGGACGGATTGTGCTGGACCTGGATCCCGGCCTGGCGTTTGGCACCGGTACCCACGAGACCACGCGGCTGTGCATGGAAATGCTGGAGCGCTATGGAAAGCCCGGAGCGGATGTGCTGGATGTGGGCTGCGGCAGTGGGATTCTGTCGGTGGCGGCTCTGCTGCTGGGTGCCGGAAAAGCCGTGGGGGTAGATATCGACGAGTTGGCCGTGAAAACAGCCAGAGAGAATGCCGCTCTGAATCATGTGCAGGACCGCTTTACGGCGATCTGCGGCAATCTGACCGACCGGGTCAGCGGTACGTTTGATGTGGTGGTGGCCAATATTGTGGCCGACGTGATTATCCAGCTGACCCGGGATGTGGAGACCTTCATGCGGCCGGATACCGTCTATCTGATGAGCGGTATCATTGATACCCGCGAGGAGGACGTGCTGCGCGCCATCGAGCCGCACTTTACCGTGATCGACCGGAAAACGGAGAAGGGCTGGGTGGCCCTGGCCGCCAAACGGAAAGAGACGGCGGCGCTGTCATAAGAAGAACAAAAAAACGGAGGGCTTCCCCACTATGGGAAAGCCCTCCACTTTTTTTGCTCTCTTACTTTAAGAACCCGTTGACGATCTGCTCCTCGGCCTCCTGCTCCGTCAGGCCCAGGGTCATCAGCTTGATCAGCTGGTCTCCGGCAATTTTTCCGATGGCCGCTTCGTGGATCAGGCTGGCCTCGGTGCAGTTGGCGGTAATTTCCGGGACCGAGCGGACCGAAGCACTGTCCATAATAATGGCGTCGCACTCGCTGTGGCCGGCACAGCGGGCGTTCCCCACCAGGCTGGCAAAGAATTCCTGATGGGAAGATTCTTTGGCCACCGAGCGCGATACCACGTTGGCACTGCAGTCATCGCCGTCCATGGCTACGGTAAAGCGGGTCTTGGCCGTCTGGTGTCCATGGGTCATCAGCTTTTCGTGGATGATCAGCGAAGCCCCCGCGGCCAGGTCGGCCTCGGTTACCCGGTCGGTGGAATCAATGCCCTTGATCTGGGTGGTCTGCATTTCAAAGGAGGAACCCTCGCCTACATGAATGACCGTGGTGGGGTTCATCACCCGGCCGCCTTCGCCGTCGCCCTCGCCATAGTGTTTTTCCACATACACCACGCGGCTGTTTTTCCCTATGAAGAACGAGTGGATGCCGTCGTGCTTCGAGGTATCGACCCCGCAGTTGTGAATCCCGCACCCCGCGATAATCGTCACGTCGCAGTCGTCCCCGATATAAAAATCGTTGTACACCATCTCCTGCATACCGCTCTCGCTGAGAATCACCGGGATGTGCACGCTCTCATTTCGGGTGCCGGGCAGAATCCGGATGTCGATCCCCGGCTTGTCTTCTTTCCCGGTGATCTCGATATGCGCGGTGCTCTGGCGCCCGGCGGACTGACCGTTCAGGCGGATATTGTATGCGCCCTCCGGCACATTGTGAAGGTCGGCCACCTCGGCCAACAGATTTTTTTCAATCGCATCCATGCAGCAGCCATCCTTTCTTATACATGGTTCCGCAGGGCAGCACAGGTGCCGGTGCCCTGCAGCAGCTCGGGCAGAATTTCGCGGCGGCTGCCGGTGGCGGCCACCTGCCCATCCCGCAGCACAATGATTTTATCCGCGATATCGAGAATGCGCTCCTGATGGGTGATAATCAGAATCGAGCCGCCCACCTGCTCGTGCATTTTTTCAAAAACGCGGATCAGGCTCTGGAAGCTCCACAGGTCGATTCCGGCCTCCGGTTCATCGAAAATGGAAAACTTGGTGCCGCGGGCCAGAATCATGGCGATTTCGATGCGCTTGCACTCACCGCCGGACAGCGAGCTGTTCACTTCGCGGTTGATATAATCCTTGGCGCACAGCCCCACTTCGGACAGATATTCGCAGGCTTCGCTCACGGTGATATCGTGACCGGCGGCCAGCGTAATCAGATCGCGCACGGTAATGCCCTTAAAGCGCACGGGCTGCTGAAAGGCAAAGCTGATCCCGCGCCGGGCCTTTTCCGTAATGGAGAGGTCGGTGATATCCTCGCCGTCCAGCAGAATGCGGCCGGAGGTCGGCTTCAAAATCCCGCTGATAATGCGGGCCAGGGTGGATTTACCGCTGCCGTTGGGCCCGGTTACGGCGACAAAGCGGTCCTCAATCCGCAGGCTGATGTCCCGCAGGATTTCCTTGCCGTCGCTGCCGTTCTCACTGCCGGCATCAAACGAAATGTGCTGAAGTTCCAGCATGGAAAAGTTCCTCCTGTTTTCTGTTTCCTCCCCGTTTTCGGGGGGAAAGGCGTGAAAAAACGGTGCCCCAAAGGGCACCGTTTTGATTATAGCGTGCGGGAATGTATTTGTAAAGATAAAATATACCAATTTGGTATAAAATAGGGAAAAAGGGCAAACGGTCAGGTTTCGCCCATCTCTTCATCCTCGCGGTAGTTGCCCAGGAAAGAAAAGCGGGGCAGCTCGTCCGAGAGGGCAGCGATCAGGTTCAGCGAATGGGGATCATGCAGGCTGCCGGTGAAGTCCAGATAAAAATCGTATTCAAAGGTTTTTCCCGGAATGGGGCGGGATTCAATTTTGGTCAGGTTCAGCCCGTTCATGGCGAACCGGCACAGCACGCCGTTTAGGGAGCCGGGCAGGTGCGGAATCGAGAAGCACAGGCTGATCTTTCTGGCATCCTCGGGCAGATAGCAGGTGCGGCTGATGGCAATAAAGCGGGTGCAGTTATTCTTCACGTTCTGCACGTCCTCCTGAAGAATCGTCAGGCCGTATTCCTCGGCAGCCCGGCGGGGGCACAGAACGGCCGTATGGGGCAGGCGGGTATTGGCCAGCATCTGGGCAGCGGCGGCCGTGTTGGAGAATTCATGGGTGCGATAGCCGTTTTCCCGCAGCATATCGCTGCACTGGGCCAGCGCCTGGGGATGGGAGTAGACATCGGTAATGGTTCCGCTGTCCGGCAGTGCGCACAGGTGGTGGTGAATGTGCAGGCTGGTCGCCCCCACGATGAAGAAACGGTGCTTCATGATCAGGTCGAATACCGCATTGACCGAACCGGCGGTGGAATTTTCCACCGGCACCACGCCGAAGTCCGCCTCCCCCCGGGCGACCGCTTCAAAAACATCCCCGAAATTCACGCAGAAAGAGGGTTCGCTCTCCGGGAACAGGCGCTGGGCCGCGCGGTGGGTAAAGGAACCGGATACCCCGGGACAGGCCACCCGCTCAATGCGGGGCAGCGCCCGCGGGGCAGTCTGGGCCAGTTGGCGGATCGCATCGCCGCTGTCCATCATCTGGTGCTGCTTTTCCCGGCTGACCGCCATAATCGAACTGTATAGCAGCCGGGCGGCCCCGGCGTATTCCTCACCGGCCAGGCCGGCCACCTTGTCCAGAATTTTCTGTTCGCGGGCCGCATCAAAAACCGGCATACCATTGGCGATTTTGTACCGGGCAACCTCTTCCGAGCAGTGCATACGGCGAAGGAAAAGGGCAATCAGTTCGTTATCAATCTGATCAATTTCCTGGCGGATTTCCGAGAGATCCATGAAAGCTCCTCATTTCTGTATACAGAATGTTGAAAATAAAAGAGAAATGTCGATTTGTAAAAATCACAGCAGTCCCTGTCCGGCCATCATATCCAACAGGGCCATGGCGGCAACCCCCTCCACCACCGGGATAGCTCGGGGGACAATGCAGGGATCATGGCGGCCATGCACTGACAGGGTGTCATCGCATCCGCGGGAGAGGTCGATGGTGTGCTGAGCGCGGGAGATCGAGGAGGTGGGCTTTACTGCGCACCGGAATACCAGCGGCATACCGGTGGTGATACCGCCCAGAACGCCTCCGGCGTGATTGGTAAGGGTCTTTACCTTGCCATCCTCGTCATAGGTAAAGGGATCATTGTTTTCACTGCCGTGCAGTTCGGCCACGCCAAAGCCGTCGCCGAACTCCACGCCCTTGACGGCCGGCACCCCGAACAGAGCGGCGCCGAGGACGTTCTCCACCCCGTCGAACATGGGGGAACCCAGTCCGGCGGGCAGGCCGGTGACCGCGCACTCCACGATCCCGCCGATGCTGTCCTGTGCCATACGGGCTTCTTCGATCACATCGCGCATGGCGCTCTCTTTCTCCGGATCCAGCAGGGCAAAGTAGGTCTCCGACAGGCGGATCAGCTCCTCCGGGGAAATGGAGACCGGATCAAAGCGGCGGTCGAATACCGGGCCGATCTGCAGGGCATGGGCGCCGATCAGGATGCCGCGGCGCTGCAGAATCTGACGGGCAATCCCTCCGGCCGCCACCAGGCAGGCCGTCAGCCGGCCGGAAAAATGGCCGCCGCCGCGGATGTCATTGTGGCCGCCGTAGCGGACAAAGGCGGTGTAATCCGCATGACCGGGGCGGGGGTGGATTTTCAGGTCGCTGTAATCCTTGGAGCGGGTATTGGTATTCTCGATAATCAGGCACAAAGGCGCACCGGTGGTCACCCCATCCAGCAGCCCGCACAGAATGCGGGGAATATCGCTCTCTTTGCGGGGGGTGCTGCTCTTGTCGCGGCCGGGGGCCCGGCGGGCCATCTGCCGCAGAAGGGCGTCCAGATCGATGGTCTCCCCGGCGGGAAGCCCGTCGATTACCACCCCGATTGCCTCGGTGTGGCTGCCGCCGAAAACGGAAATATGCAGGTTTTTACCGAACGTCGATGACATGAATATCGCCTCCTAAAGATCGGGTGTCCTCAAAAAATCCGGGATAGGATTTGCGGATGCTCCCGGCGTCGGTCACCTCGACCACGCCGTCGCACCGCAGGGCCGCTTCCGACATGGCCATGACAATGCGGTGGTCATTGGTGCCGTAAACCAGGCCGCCGTGCAGCCGCGGCACCCCGCGGATGATCATGCTGTCCTGGGTGGTTTCGACCTCGGCCCCCAGCAGGGACAGGTTTTGGGCCATCACTTCCAGCCGGTCGCATTCCTTCAGGCGCAGCCGCCCGGCGTTGTAAATCTGGGTCACGCCCTCGGACAGGGCGGCCACCACCGACAGGGCGGGGACCAGATCGGGGATTTCCCCGGCATCGATATCAATGCCGCACAGCCCGCCGTATTCGATACTGGCCAGCGCATTCTGTACCGTAACGCGGTCCTCCTCCACCGTCACCTCTGCCCCGAACCGGGCCATCAGATCCGCCATCGCCTTGTCCCCCTGGGTAGAATGGGGAGACAGGCCGGTGACCGTCACCGGCCCGCCGGAGAGCGCCCCGTGGGCCAGGAAAAAAGCTGCCTGGGACCAGTCTCCCTCCACCCGGGTGTCCTTCGCACGATACGTCTGGTTGCCGGGCACGGTCCAGCCGGTCGCCGTGCGGGTTACGGTAATGCCAAATGCGCGCAGTGCCTGCTCGGTCATATCCACATAACCGGCCGACTGCAGCGGCGCTGTCAGGGTAATGGTGCTGTCCCCCGGCAGAAGGGGCAGGGCGAACAGCAGGCCGGTGATGAACTGGGAGCT
>JBJEQH010000183.1:0-8510 GCA_051881655.1 Candidatus Heritagella sp.
CCGGAAAAGGAAAGGCCAAAGTACAGAAAGGAGAGAAAGAAAATCGTCGTTTTATATGGAAGTAATCGATGGAAAGAACGAAATTTGAGAAAGAAAAATAGACCATTGACTTTTTTCTAAAAGCAGAGTATACTTACGGTAAGTTCATCTATACCTGAGGTGCCTTTACGTGAAAATGTCAGCACAAGAGGAGGCGGCGCTGCTCTCCCGGGTTCGGTCCGGTGATCCGGCGGCGGCGGAAGAAGCGGTTCTTCAATATTCCCATTTGGTGCACTCCATTGCGGCACATTTTCGTGTACAGGGGTATGAAGAAGAAGACTGGTATCAGGAAGGGTTGCTTACCCTGCTGACGGCGGCCAAGACGTACCGCCCTGATTCCGGGGCTTCTTTTGCTACCTATGCGGGGCGCTGTATTTCCAATCGCCTGATTTCCCTTGCGAGGAAAAGCCATGGAAATGCTTCGCGTGCGCTGAACACTTCCGTTTCTCTGGATGAGCCGGATACCCAGTGGAAAATCGACAGCCGGATGACGGCGGAGGATCTGCAGGGCCGGGTGGAAGCAGAGGCAATGGTGGAGCAGATCCGCAGGAGGATGAAGGAACAGTTTACCGATATGGAAAAACGGATTTTTTCCCTGTATCTGTTGGGGTATTCGTACCGCCAGATTGGCGAGCGGATGCAGATTTCGCCCAAATCGGCGGATAATGCCCTGCAGCGGGCCAAAAAGAAACTGCGTGATTCCATATAGGTCATATATGCCCCGGTAGCTTAGGTTGTAGAGCGTTGATCACTTTTTTCAAAGGTGGCGGTCCAAATCCGTCTACGGGCAAACAAATTATTTATTTTCAAGTGAGGTAATCACAATGTACGAAGACAAGACTCTGGTATGCAAAGAATGCGGCGCTGAATTCGTTTTCACTGCCGGTGAGCAGGAATTCTATGCTTCGAAGGGTTTCGTGAACGAGCCCCAGAGATGCAAGGCCTGCCGCGATGCCCGTAAGAATGCCACCAAGCCCGCCCGCGAGATGTATACTGCGATCTGCGCTGAATGCGGCAAGGAAGCGAAAGTTCCCTTTAAGCCCCGCGAGGATCGTCCGGTGTACTGCAGCGAATGCTTCGCGAAGAGAAGAGAGCTGTAAGTTCCTCTGTTTTTATGGCAAGAAAATCCCCCGAAGAGGTTTCTTCGGGGGATTTTTGTATTGCAATCGGGGGATCGGGGGATTATAATAGAGAAGGTACACGCATGGCGTGTATACGGATGAAGAAAGAAAAGCAGCATTGTTCTGTATGAAATGGAGGAAATACAACATGGCACAGATTACGAAAGATACCCTGATCGGCGAAATCCTGAACCTGGATGCTTCCACCGCCCCCTTCTTCCTGGAGATGGGGATGCACTGCCTGGGCTGCCCCGCTTCCCGTGGGGAGTCGCTGGCCGAGGCCTGCATGGTGCACGGTGTGGATCCCGATGTCCTGGTGGAAAAGCTGAACGCTCACCTGGCCGATAAGTAATTTTTTCACGCCCAACGGATTGCCGCCCGGTGCCTGTGCTGTACCGGGCGGTTTGTCTGTTTTTCGGAAGGAGTAAAGACCCATGCGACCGCTGTTTCAATTGGATGCACGGCTGCAGATGTGCGCCGATTTTGTCCCCCCGGGGGCCGTTTTGGCCGATATCGGCACCGATCACGCGTATTTGCCGGTGTGGCTGTGCAAAAGCGGGAAAATCCCGAAAGCCATCGCCGCGGATATCGGGCAGGGGCCGCTGCAGAGCGCCGGGGAGAATATCGCCCGCTATCAGGCGCAGGACCGGATCGAAACGCGCCTGTCCGACGGGCTGGCGGCGTTTTCCCCCGGTGAAGCGGATACCGTTGTCATCGCCGGGATGGGCGGCGAGCTGATCGCCCGCATTCTGGGGGCGGCCCCGTGGGTGAAAAACCCGTCGGTCACCCTGATTCTGCAGCCCATGACGGCGGTGCGCGAGCTGCGCCTGTTTCTCTGGGAAAACGGGTTTCGCGTGGAATCGGAGACCTGCTGCCGGGACGGCCGCCATGTGTACACCGCGATGAAGGCCCGCTTTTCCGGGGAGGAGGCGGTCATGCCGCCGGTTTTCCCGTTTGCCGGGGCCATCGCCGGAAAAACCGAGGCCGAACGGGCCTTCCTGCAAAGGGAGAAAGCCCGGCTGGAAAAGGAATGCGGGGGGGCCCGCTGCCGCGGCGAGCGGGAGCGGGAGAACGCTCTGCAGAAAGCCATCGCGGGCCTGCGGGCCATTCTGGAGGAGGAAGAACCATGTACACCGTAAAAGAGATTTATGCGTATATCGACACCTTTGCTCCGTTTGACCGCGCCCTGTCCTTTGACAACGTGGGCATATTGGTGGGGGACGGAGAACAGCCGGTGCAGCGGGCGATGCTCGCGCTGGATATCACGCCGGAAGTGGTGGAGGAAGCGGCGGCCTGGGGGGCGCAGCTGATGATCAGCCACCATCCGGTCATTTTTCAGCCGCTGCGCGCACTGCCGGCCGGCAGTGCGGTGTACCGGCTGGCCCGGCATGGGATGGCGGCCATCTGTGCCCATACCAGCCTGGATTTTGCGCCGGAATTCGGGGTGAATACCGAGCTGGCCCGGGTGCTGGGGCTGGAAAACGGCCGGTGGATCCTCCCCTGCGAGCAGGTGATGGAGGCCTATCTGGGCGAGCTGCCCCAGCCGCTTTCGGCCAGGGAGCTGGCGGAAAAAGTAAAGGGAGACCTGCAGTGTGAGCAGGTCCGCTATGTAGACGGCGGGCGCCCCATCCGGTATGCGGCGGTCTGCAGCGGGGCGGGAGCCGACTGCCTGAGCCGTGCGGCCGGCGCCGGGGCCGATGCGCTGATCACCGGAGAGAGCAAGCACCATCTGCTTCTCCTGGCCCGGGAGGCCGGCATCACCCTGATCGAAGCCGGCCATTTTTCCACCGAGGCGGTGGTTCTGCCCATGCTGCAGAGAAAGCTGTCGGAGGCGTTTCCCGCTCTCGTTTTGCGGTGTGCATCCGCCAGCCGGGAGCCCTCCCATTTTGTATAAGAAAAGCCGGAGAGAACCGGTGCGAGAGAAAAGAGGGGATTTTTTATGGCTCTTGACGGGGCATTTCTGCATCAGCTGCGCCGCGAAATCTGGGACAGAGCGCAGGAAGCGCGCATTGATAAAATTTATCAGCCCAACCGGGACGAGCTGGTTTTTGTGCTGCGCACCCGCAGCGAGCGGATGAACCTGCTGATTTCCACCCGGGCCAACAGCGCCCGGGTTCATTTTACCACGGTGGTGCCGGAAAACCCGGCCCAGCCGCCCATGTTCTGCATGCTGCTGCGCAAACGCTTCACCGGCGGACGCCTGCTGCGCATTGAGCAGCCCGGGCTGGAGCGGCTGCTGATTTTTGTGTTTGATACGGTCAACGAGCTGGGCGACCATGTGGAGATGCGCCTGATCACGGAAGTGATGGGGCGGTACAGCAACGTCATCCTGGTGGATCCCGAGGGGAAGATCGTGGATGCCCTCAAGCGGGTGGACGCCGATATGAGCTCCGAGCGCTGGATTCTGCCGGGGCTGACGTATCAGCTGCCGCCGCCGCAGGAAAAGCTGTGCCTGCTGGAGGCTGAACCGGAGGAGATTGCCGCCCGCCTGGACGGGCTGCCCCGGGATTATGAGCTTTCCAAGGGCCTTTTGCAGGTGATGCAGGGGGTATCGCCGGTGGTCTGCCGGGAAATGGCCTTCCTGACCGGGCGGGGAAGGGATCTGACGGCCAAAACCCTGACGCCCGAACAGCGCGAGCGGCTGGTGTACCATCTGGCCCGGCTGAAGGATACGGTGGAGAAGGAGAACGGAACCCCCTTTATGGTGGTCAGCCTGCAGAAAAAGCCCATGGATTTCTCCTTTTTCCGGATCGGGCAGTATGCGTCCTCCGCCATCGTGCGCGAGTGCGCCACCTATTCCCGGCTGCTGGATGATTTCTATACCGAGCGGGATACGCTGGAGCGTATGCGCGTGCGCGAGCAGGATCTGCTGCGGGTGCTGACCACGGTCAGCGACCGCCTGTCCAGGAAAATTGCCAATCAGACGGCCGAGCTGGTGCGCAGTACCGACCGGGAAAAGTACCGGATTATGGGGGATCTGCTCAGCGCCAACCAGTATCAGATTGAAAAGGGCAGTACCCGCGTGACGCTGATGAATTTCTACAGTGAAACCGGTGAGGAGATGGAAATCCCCCTGGACCCGGCCCTCACGCCCAACCAGAATGCCCAGAAATATTATAAAGAGTACCGCAAAGCGAAAACGGCCGAGGAAAAGCTGACCGAGCAGATCGCCATTGCGCAGGAGGACCTGCTGTATCTGGATTCGGTCCTGGAGGAGCTGAGCCGGGCCCGCACGGAAAAGGAGCTGACGGCAATCCGCCTGGAGCTGATGGAGCAGGGCTACATCCGCCGGACCAAGGGCAAACGGATCCAGCCCCAGAACAGCGAGCCCCTGCGCTTTACCACCAGCGACGGGCACACGGTGCTGGTGGGGCGCAACAACCGGCAGAATGACCAGCTGACGCTGAAAACGGCCAAAAACTATGACATGTGGTTCCATGTGAAGAATATGCCCGGTTCTCACGTGATTCTGGTGACCCAGGGGGAAACGCCCGGCGATTCCGCCATGGAAGAAGCGGCGGTTCTGGCGGCGAGGTACAGCCGCGGAAAGGATTCCTCCCAGGTTCCGGTGGACTACACCTATGCCAAAAATGTCACCAAGCCCCAGGGGGCCAAGCCCGGCCGGGTGATCTATGTACACTACAAGACGATCTTTGTGGACCCCAAGCAGGGGGAGGAAAAAGAATAACCCCCGCCGAATGATCCGGCAGGGGAAAAAAGAAACCAGCGGCGCCGCTTGACAGGAGCCGCTGGTTTTGTTTTCTGCCCGAATATCCCCGCCGCGCGGGGGAGGAATGTGCTTGCAGAAGAGGGAGGGGGAAAATCAGGCGGTTTTTTCCGCCGGCCGGCGGCTCTTTTTCTGCAGATGGAAAAACCAGATCACACACAGCAGGATCTGCGCCACCGTCGAGCAGGGAGTGGCCAGCCCCACCAGGAACAGGGAGACCGGCTGAATCCGGCTCATCAGGAACGAAACCGGGATACGCACGCCAAAGGCCCCGATAATGCCCTGCAGCATGACAAACCGGGTGGTGCCGCAGCCGTTGAAATAGCCGATAAAGCAGAACAGGAAGGAGACCAGCAGGGTATCAATGGAGTAGGCCTTCAGGTATTCCCAGGAAGCGGCGATCACCTGTTCATCCTGCGAGAAAATGCGGCTGAGGATATCCCCGTGGAAGAACGACAGATAGGCCAGCAGCACCCCGATCAAAAAGGAGGAGAGCATGCCGCACAGCAGGGCCCGCTTGGCCCGCTCCGGTTTTCCGGCGCCGATGTTCTGCCCCACGAAAGCCGACAGCGCCTGGGAGAAGGCGGAGGGAACCAGCATGATAAAGCCGCACAGCTTTCCCGAGACTCCCACCCCGGCCGAGGCAAAAACCCCCAGCGAGTTGATGATGGCCATGACCACCAGGAACGAGATGCTGACCAGAAAATCCTGCAGCGCGATGGGGGCGCCCAGCTTGGCCGTCTGTGCGATCAGCCTTTTGTGGAAGCGGATGTTCTTTTTGGAAAACGGGAAGGGCATCCCGCGCTTGCGGATCACCGCAAAGCACAGGATAACGCTGATGCTCTGGGCCAGGATGGTGGCCAGCGCGGCGCCGCCTGTCTCCATGCCCAGCCCGGCCACGAACAGCAGATCCCCCAGAATATTCAGAACACAGGCGATGGATACGGCGAGCAGCGGGGTTTTGCTGTCGCCCATTCCGCGGAACACACTGCCCAATACATTATAGGCCACGATGAAAACGGTACCGGCCGAGCAAATGCGCACATATTGAACCGTTTTGTCAAAAGCCTCCGGCGGGGCCTGCATCAGCGTGGAAAAGGGAACGGCGATCAGCTCCATCAGGACGGTGAAAAACACGCCCACGATGGCAAACAGCACAATCCCGCTGCCGATCACATCGCCGGCCTCCTCCTGACGGTTCTGCCCGATTTTCTGGGCCAGCAGAATGGTGGTGCCCATGGCGAGACCGGTGATCACCGAGGTGATGGTCTGCATGATCTGGCTGCCGGTGGCAACGGCCGAGACATCGGCCGAGGAACAGAACTGGCCGATAATCAGCAAGTCCACGGCCCCGTACATCGCCTGCAGAAGCAGAGCGAACAGAATAGGCATGGAAAAACGGAGCAATGGGGTAAAAATTTTTCCTTCGGTAAAGGTTTTGATTGCCGACATAAAAAACCTCCTGTGAACCAACATAAAAAACCGGACAAAACAGCGGCATTGCAGCCGCCATCTTATCCGGTTCTGCACTTCCTGCCGAGTGCTCACCCTCCGATGAACAAATCTAATTTTAGCAAATATTGTCCGGCCTGTCACGAAAGAAAAATCATCCCAGGGCCAATGGAATCCTCTTTCCGGGTGCGGCTGTTCTTATGGTTCCTGCCGGTCTCCCGCTTCGGGACAACCCGGTTCACCCCAGGTATATACACTGCAGTTCCGGAGGATTTGCCGCAGTTCTTTCCGGTTCTGCAGCAGCCCGGGATCTGAAAAGGAACGCATCCGGATTTCTTCCAGGGCGGTGTACAGATAGCCCGTGCAGTTCATATCAAACAGTACGGCTTCATCCGTCAGCACGGTCAGTTCCGCTTCCAGCCACGGCGGAATATTCAGATAGTCCCATTGCTTTGCCACAAATTCCTCCACGCCCCGGATGCGGACGCGGATCTGGCCGCTGTATACCATGAAAATCAGTTCTTTGTCATTCCAGTGCGGGCAGGAAACGGTAAACTCTCTGGGAAGATGGAACTGCCAGACTTCACGCTGCCCCCACCACTGACTCCGGGAGATTTTCTGCAGCATGTGCACAGAACCCAGCGTAAATTGGGCGGCACCGCCGTTCAGACGGATAATCTCGGGGATTTCCGGTGCCTGTTCAAAATGGGTGGGATAATCGTGCGGAATATAGTCGCTGCGGGACTGATAGACTGCCTCGAATTCCGGATCCTCATGAGCATCCGGGTGAAATTCAAGAATGCGCCAGTTCGCGTTGCTGCCCGGATTCATACGCATCCCGGAGAACATCTCCCGCCACCGGAGGGGATTTCCGTACCATTCAAAGCTGTGAGGGGTGGAAGGGGGAAGAAAGATGATGTCGCCGGGATAGGCAAAAGTCTGGTGGCCCCGTACCTTGACCAGGCATTTGGCGTTTTCACCGCCCACCATAAACATCTCAAAGCCATTTCTGTGTTCATGATAGCCATAAGCCCGCGGGGAATGCCCGTTGTCCGGGGTGAAATAGAAAGTATCGCTCAGCTCGCAGGCGTCATCGGCTCCTTCGGGATCGCGCATGACGCTCACATAATCCGGATCGTCTTTTTCCGGATGCTCGCGCAGGCGGTAGAGATAGTTTTCGTCATTGAGCAGGACGCTGCGGTTGGAAAAGTAGAGGTGTGCCGGACTGAATTTTGAATCGAATTTCATGGTTTTCTCCTTTCGTTTGTGAAACAGAATAAAAAAACCGGATAAGACAACAGCATTGCAGCTGCCATCTTATCCGGTTCTGCACTTCAAAAGAGCGCTCACCCTCCGATGATGGTTTCATTTTAGCCAATCCACCGGGGCCTGTCAAGAAAGAAAAATCATCCCAATTTTGAAAGGCAAAATTTCTTATTTTTCCCTAAGCCACCCGAAAAACATCAAAATACAGGTATGTATGCGCCGAACTCGTTGGTACTTTTAGAATCTGCCCACATACTTATTCATATGGGCCAAGTCATAGAAGCCGCAAAGCTGTGCAATTTCCGTCTTGCTATACTTATCCTGTTCCATAAGTTCTTTCGCCGCCTGGATCCGGCAATTCATCACATACTGCATCGGAGTAAGATTTACTAATTTCTTGAACCTTCGATTCAGTGTGGATATTGACATATTCGAAAATTTCGCAATATCTTCAAGAGAAATGGAATATGGAAAATTACGATGAATATATTCCATGATTCCAATTACTTCGGAATCATCCGTAATTTTTCTCTCCTCCATAATCAGGTTTCCAAGTTGTGATATAAAGTCAAGGACCAGTATGTTCTCATACATATACCGGCCGCTGTTTTCAACCTCCGTCAATTTCGTCATCTTATTCATGAATCTGCCGAACTTATCGCGCTCTATGTGAAGATGATAGCTGCTGCCCGACGCCTGCCGTATCAAAGGCTCCATTTCAAAAAGGTACTCGTATCCCGGAATTTGCCGCAATTCTTCATGGTATCTGTTTTTAAAACTGTTTTTCAGGAGGATATGATAAATATCAAAACGGTTGTCCGTATAGTACCCATGCGGGACATTCGGCGGGATTACAAAAACATCCCCCACTTTGGCAGGCAAATACGAATCGGATATATAGTGTC
>JBJEQH010000184.1:0-1914 GCA_051881655.1 Candidatus Heritagella sp.
GAATCTGCGCCAGGCGCTGGCGGACAAGCACGAACACTTCAGCGGTCAGAAAGTGGACCCCAATACCCAGGTGGTCGTCACCTGCGGCAGTACCGAGGCCATGATGACCGCCATGATGACCGTGTGCAACCCCGGGGACAAGGTGGTGGTCTTCTCGCCGTTTTACGAGAACTACGGCGCCGATGCCATTCTGTCCGGTGCCGACCCGATCTACGTGCCCTTAAAGCCCCCGGCCTTTGATTTTGACCGGGAGGAGCTGCGGGCCGCATTCGCCCAGCACCCCAAGGCCCTGATCCTGTGCAACCCCTCCAACCCCACCGGCAAGGTGTTTACCCGGGAGGAACTGCTGTTTATCGGCGAGCTGGCCAAAGAATATGATACCTTTGTAATTACGGACGAAGTGTACGAGCACATCGTCTATCCACCCTATCACCACGAGTACATGGCGGCTCTGCCCGGCATGGCCGAGCGCACCATCACCTGCAACTCCCTGTCGAAGACCTATTCCATCACGGGCTGGCGGCTGGGGTACCTGATCGCCCCGCCCCAGGTGGCCGAGGCCGCCAAAAAGGTCCATGATTTCCTCACCGTAGGCGCGCCCGCCCCCCTGCAGGAGGCGGCGGTTGCGGGGGTCTCCTTCGGGGATGACTACTACCGGTCTCTGCAGGCGCTGTACACGGAGAAACGCGACTTTTTCTGTGACGGCCTGAAAAAGCTGGGCCTTGCCCATACGGTCCCCCAGGGAACCTACTTTGTCCTGCTGGATATCTCGGATTTTCTCAGGCTGCCGCAGTTTGCGGGATGGACCGACCTTGCGTTCTGCGAATGGATGATCCGGGAAATCGGCGTGGCCGCCGTACCGGGTTCCAGCTTCTTCCGCGAGAATGTGAACCACCTGATCCGGATGCACTTTGCCCGCGGGCGTGATATCCTGCAGATGGCGCTGGACCGGCTGGCAAAGCTGGCCGCCCTGCTGGAAAAAGAGTAAGCGAGAGAAAGAAAAAAGCGGCCCCTTTTTCAAAAAAAGGGGGCCGCTTTTCCTACCAAAACGTACGGAAAAAGAATTTACAGGGTGCTGCCGAAGTCCGTTACCAGCGCCTGACCGGTGATGGCGCGGGATTCGTCGCTGGCCAGGAACAGGATAATGTTGGCCACATCCTGCGGCATGCAGGGCTGCGCGCGCAGGTCGCTGTGCTTGGCCATGGCGCCGAACATATCGGCATCCATGTTGGCAGGATTCATTCCCGCCACCATGGGGGTTACGATCGTGCCGGGGCACACCGCATTGCAGCGGATGTTCTGGGCCTGGAAGCGCAGAGCCGTGTGGCGGGTAATGCCCACGATGGCCGCTTTCGAGGATACGTACGCGGCGCCTCCGCATCCCATCACGCCGGCTACCGAAGCCACGTTGACAATCGAGGCACCGGACTGCATCCGGCTGGAAGCGGCGCGCATGCAGCGCATGGTGCCCTTCTGGTTGGTCTCGACAATACGGTCCAGATCCTCATCAGTAAAGCGGTCGATGGGCTTGAGTCCCTCTTCCAGAATGCCGGCGTTGTTGACCAGCACGTCGATCTTCCCGAATTTGTCCATCACCAGCTGCATCAGCTTTTCCGGATCCTCGGGCTTGGAGATATCGGTGGCCACGGCCAGAACCTTGCCGCCCTTTTCCTCGATTTCCCTGGCTACATCCTGCAGGGCCGCTTCCCGGCGGGCCGTGATGACCACGGTAGCGCCCTCGGCCGCAAACAGCTTGGCGGTAGCAGCACCCACACCCGAATTGCCGCCGGTAATAACGGCTACTTTATCCTTTAAACGATCCATTTTGCTTCCTCCTGTTTGAAAATTTGGGGGTTTTTTTCATTGTAGAACTTCGTTAAATAAAAAGCAAGCACATGAATTCGTTCTATATTT
>JBJEQH010000185.1:0-8406 GCA_051881655.1 Candidatus Heritagella sp.
GGTTTTGTCAAATCCGTTCCCCGCAGTATTGATGAAGCAGCCATTATGGATGGCTGCGGCCCGCTTCGCACTTTTTATCAAATCATTTTGCCGATGATGAAGCCCATTGTGGTCGCTGTAGCCGTGCTGTCCACACTGACCATCTGGAACGATTCCACCATAGCCCGGATGCTTTTGTGGCGCGAAAAAACGCTGCCGCTGTATGTCACATCCAGTTTTGCCGCTTGTGCGCTGATGATGATCCTCCCTCTGGCCGTTTATCTGTTCGGCCAGAAATATATGACAAAGGGCCTGTCCGTCGGTGCCCTGAAGGATTGATTGCCATGATGAAGCTGCCCCTTTTCCGCCGCCGCCCCCGCTCTCCGCACAGGAAGACCGGCGTACTCAGCGTCCGTTTTTTCTGGTATATGGGATTGGTTCTGATCAGTATTACCGTGCTGCTGTCTGTTCTGGCCTATTTCTATCTGGCCAGCGGGGAGGAGCAGGAGAATAAGCGTGTGATGAAAATAATGGTGGGGCAGCTGTCTGCCTCTACCGAAAATACCATCCGTTCCATGGACCGCATTCTTGTCTCCTATGCGGCCAGTACCACCATGAAAAACCTGTTTGACACCCAGAGTGCCGATATGACCCAGGTGGAAAAGGGAAAGCGAATGATTGCCGCCCAGTCTTTTTTGGAAACGCTGACTCTTGCAAACGAGGATATTTACAATATTGAGTATGTTTTGAATGATGGAGAATACTTTTCCACCTACAGCCGGTATATCTCCGGCGGGCAGATTGACGAGGCCGTGGAGATCCTGTCTCAAACCGGTGATTGGTATGGCTTCCGGCTGATTACTCCCAGCTACAGCCAGTTTCAGGCCGGTATGGAGAGCCACACCATTTCCCTGGTGCGTCTGCTGCATACCGATAATTCCGATGATCCGGTGGGATATGGAGTGATCAGCTTTAAGCAGAAAAGTTTCGGTGACTTGCTGACGCAGCTCATTCAGGAAAATTTGAAGGGGGATCTGCCCGTAAAAGTCTGTATCTGCAGTGAGGATCTGGTATTCTTCCAGTCGGAAGAGCATCAGGGGGCAGAACAGCAGCTGCTGCAGATGGCGCGGGGTGTTGAAGGAGAAGAGAGTGGAACAACCGAACTGAAAGGACGTCAGGTTCTGTACGAGATGCGGAGAAATGACTACGACGGTTTGGTAACCATGGTGTATATGGATCTGTCCGAAGCACACGCCAGCACATGGAGTTATTTGCTGATTTTCATCGGATTGCTGTTGGTATTGGAAATTTTGGTTTTGTATATCTGGTGGAGGCTTACCCACCGTCTGCTGACACCGGTGACCGATCTGTGCACCGTGATGGAGGGGGATTCCCCCACGCTGGCACAGGAACCGGATCATATGGAGCAGCGGCCAGAGGAGATTCAGGTTCTATACAAAACATACAACCGCATGATCGGAGAGATTATGGCCTGGCACGAGAGGGAGATCCGGTATCAGGAGAATATCAGCCGGCTGGAAAAAACCGCACTGTCCATGCAGATCAATCCCCATTATTTTTATAATGTTCTCAGCCTGATTAGTGCCAGGGCGGATACCGCCGAAGATCCTGTGATTTCCCGGATTTGTACCGATCTGGCCCAGACGATGCGGTACACCATTAAGGCGCCGGATATGGTTCCGCTGTCGGATGAAAAGAAAATGGCGGAAAAGTACCTGCGCATTGTCTCGCTGATGTACGACCGCTCTTTCCGGGTCGATTGGCGTATTCCGGCGGAATATGCCAACTGGAAAGTGCCCAAGGTGGTTTTGCAGCCGCTGATTGAAAATGCCATGAATCACGGTGGACTCGTCAGCCGGGAGGACGCCCATCTGCAGATTTCCGTTTCAAAAGTGCCCAGTGGGCTGTGCCTGTGTGTGGCGGATAATGGATGCGGCATGGAGGAAAAACAGTGCTGGGAAATCAACCGCGCATGCCAACAGTCGCTGCGGGACTTTGTGGAGGAAGTTCATCCATCCCTGGGAATCCTCAGCGTGAATTTCCGGCTGAAATATCATTTTGGAGACCGGTGCCGGCTGCGCGTAGACAGCAGCCCCGGAAAGGGTACCACCATAACCATGCTGATTCCCGGGCAGGAAGAGGAGGAAACCGATGTGCACGGTATTGATTATTGAGGATGTGCCCCATGTCCGGCGGTTCCTGATCGGCCTGGTGCAGGAGTATGACCGTCCTGTCCAGATTCGGGAGGCTTCCAACGGAGTGGAGGCTGTGGAGATTATAAACAACACCGAAGTGGATTTGTTGATTACCGATCTTTTTATGCCATTTATGGATGGTTTTTCTTTCCTCGAAAAAGTGAGGGAAAAACGGTCGGATATCGAGACAATTATCATCAGCGCCTACGATGATTTTGAGTATGCCATGCGCGCCATTGAAATGCGGGTGAGCGCGTTTCTGCTCAAACCCGTCAGCCGGATGGATCTGTTCCGTGCGATGGATCGGGCGTTTCAGCGTATAGACGAAAAAAGAGGGAGCCAGGACCGTCTTTTGCAGCTGGAACAGCAGCTGCAGGAGGAACAGCGCAGCCGGGAACTGCGGGAAGTGTGTTTGGGGCAGCATCCGGAGAGCCGGCTGCTGTCTCAGGAAGAACGCTGGTATGTGCTGATTCTGCTGCGGTTCCGCCGTCCGGAGGAGACGGCGGATCGGAGACGGATCGGGCGGGTGCTGCAGCGGATGCGGGAAACCGAGAATTTCCGGGAGGAAATTCCGGATGTCTTTTCCACAGGGTATCAAGGGGAATATGCGGCGGTATTCGCAATGGAAGACCATCAGCACGACGCGGCTCTTTTTTTTACCGAGAATCTGCACAAAGACATGGAGCAGGAGGGAATTACCCTGTGGATGGCCCGGACCGAAAAACAGGGAACCTATCAGGTGCTTCCCCTTTTGACAGGCGAGGCCCACTTTTTGCTTCGATATCGCTTTTTACCGAAGGGAGACATCTATTTGTTCGATCATTCGATGGAAGAAAATCTTCTTTCCATTCGAGATATCGAACCGTTTGATCAGACCGAAGCACTGAATTCGCTGTGCCGTTTATCCCTTTCTAACGAAGAGGAAATTGCGCCCGTATTTGACCGAATTTTCCAACAGTTTTTGGAAAAGAAGCCGGGGCTGTATTTGCTGACGGTTTTTTATGAGAAACTTCGGGATCTGTACTTTGCTCTGGCTCACATTATCGGGATCGAAAAACTGGAAAGCGGCAGCCTGTTTGAGATCTATCTGATGGAGAATTATGAGGATTTGGAGGATTTGAAACGGCAGGTCATCCGGGAATTCCGGCGACTGTTTCAGTTGACGGAGCAAACGCAGAATAACGCCAGCCGGGTGGTCAACTTCATGAAACAGTATATCGAGGAGAACTGGGACCAGGAGGTAAAACTGCGGGACCTGGCCACCACCCTGTATATGAGCGAGGACTATATCGGGCGGCTGTTCAAAAACGAAACCGGAAAGGTCTTCTCCCAATATTTAACCGAAGTGCGCATGAATCACGCACTGTCTATGGTGCGGGATACCAATAAAAAGGTGACCGAGATTGCTCTGAGTACCGGATATAATTCCACCAGCAATTTTATCGCGGCTTTCCGCCGGACCTTTGGCGCTACCCCCATGGCTATGCGCGAACAGTATGCCGCCCAAAAGAAGGCATCCGGCGGCGATACAGTCGGAGAGGCATAAACGTTTTGGAAAATACGGACGAAATATACGATCCGTTTTATATGAAAGGAAGGATTTTTTATGAAAAGACTGCCCCGCGCCCTGCCCTGTGAGGTGGGTATCGAACCCCAGGCGATTTCCCGCTTTGTGGACCGCCTGAATCAGAATGGCTGCCATTCCGTGATGGTTCTGCGCCATAACAAAGTGGCGGCCGAGGGCTGGTGGGCCCCCCATTCCGAGGAGGAGAGCCATGTGCTGTACTCGCTGAGCAAGAGCTTCACCAGTACGGCGGTGGGCTTTGCCATCCAGGAGGGATTGTTGACCGAGGAAGACCGCGTGCTCGATTTCTTCCCCGATCTGCTGCCCAGCGCTCCCTGTGCCAATATGGAAAAGCTGAAAATCCGCCACTTGCTGTGCATGGGCACCGGCCACGAGGAGGAACCCGCTATCCGTGATACGAAGGAATGGAGGAAGGAATTCCTCGCCTCATACATTCCCCGCGAGCCCGGTTCGCTGTTTCACTACAACAGCATGGCCACCTACATGCTCAGCGCTGTGGTACAAAAAGTGACAGGCCAACGTGTATTGGATTATCTGAAGCCGCGTCTGTTCGCGCCGCTGGGGATCGACGCCCTGGACCTGCACTGGGAGCAGAGCCCCGAGGGCATTGACTGCGGCGGCTGGGGGCTGTTCCTGCGCACGGAGGATATCGCCAAAATGGGCACATTCCTGCTGAATAAAGGAAAGTGGGAGGGCGAACAGCTGCTCAATCCCCAGTGGATTGAAAAGGCCGGATCGGCCCAGATCGACAACAGCTTCAATGTGGGCTGGTTGGATTGGCACCAGGGTTACGGGTATCAGTTCTGGATGTGCAGCGAAGAGGGCGTGTTCCGCGGCGACGGTGCCAGCGGTCAGTACTGCATCGTAATGCCCAAGCAGGATATGGTTATCGCCATGACGGCCGGTTTGGCGGGGATGAACGTAAACCTGGAGGCCGTGTGGGATTGCCTGCTGCCCGGTGTGAAGGACGAGGTGGAAGCGGATGAAGACGCTCAGAAAGAGCTGGAGGCAAAGCTGATGGGCCTGCAGATCCCGCTGGCGGTGGGCGAAGCGGACGGCCCGGCGGTGGCTCTGTGTCACGGGAAGTCCTACTCCGTGGGTGAAAATGCCCTGGGAATCGACCGCATTTCCTTCTCCATGGACGATGGCTGCGTGATCACCATTGCCCGCGGTCCTCAGGTTTTCTCGATCAAGGCGGACAACGGCGCGTGGCGAATGAATTATCTGGACATCCCGGACTGGTGCAGCCGCGGGGGCACTTGTTTTGATAAGGTGGGCGGCGCCTGCTATGCGGTAAACGGGAATACGCTGGATGTAAAGCTGTGCTTTGTGCGCACAACGATCTGCATGAGCCTGCGCTTCCGGTTTACGGAAAACGGTTTTTATGCCGAAACGGACAGCCTGCCGAACCACGATACGCATACCCTGGCGGGTGTGGTACTGTAAAGCGGCAGTCAGGTTGTCCGGACAATCAGAACCGACAAAAAACGTGAGAATATGTTTCTGTAAAAGTCGCTAAAATACAAAAATACACTCCCATTTCCATTTATCTATGGAAATGGGAGTGCTATGCTATGGGGGAAGAAACGGGGAATTGTCCCCAGTGAGAACGGAGGAAATTTGTATGGAGAAAAAAGTAATTCGCGTAGGCAGCGTGGGTATCGGCAGCATTTCGCGCGGCGTGCATCTGCCCGGCATTGAAAAAAGCCCGGATCTGCAGCTGGTGGCGGTTTGCGATATCAATCCTGAGGCCTTGAAATATGCACAGGAGAAGTATGGCATTGACGAGGCCCACTGCTTTGCTGATTATCACGACCTGATCAACTGCCCGGATGTGGATGCGGTGGATATCTCCACCCCCAACGATGTGCACTTTGAAATCGCCATGGCTGCGGTCGAGGCCGGCAAGCCGTTTGCGGTGGAAAAGCCCATGACCATGAACGCTGAGGAGGCCGACATTCTGGCCAAGGCCGCCGCGGAAAAGGGCGTACCGAATATGGTGTGCTTCTCCTACCGCTTTAAGGCCGCTGCCCGCTATGCCAAGGATCTGGTTGAAAAGGGAATGCTGGGCAAGATTTACCATGTGGATATGCAGTACTATCAGGCTTGGGGTCTGCCGTGGTGCAACACCCCGCTGGTGTGGCGTTTCCAGAAGGATCGCACCGGCACCGGTGCCCTGGGCGATCTGGGCAGCCATGCGCTGGATCTGGTCCGCTTTGTGACTGGCCAGGAGTACACCAAGCTGGTGGGCCATACGGGCAACTTCATTGGCGAGCGCGAGAAGCTGGATGGCAGCGGTATGGGTGTTTCCGATGTGGATGATTTCTCGAACTACATGGCCGAGCTGTCGGACGGCGGCGCGGCGACGTTCCGCATCACCCGTTTTGCCACGGGCCGCGGCAACTTCCAGACCATGGAAGTGTACGGCAGTGAGGGTGCGCTGGAGTACCGCCTGGATCACTATGAGAACAATCCCACGGGTGAGGATGAGATCTACATCTGCATCAGCCGTGCCCATGCGGACAGCCACGTGTTTACAAAGCTGCCCATCCCCGAGAAATACAAGACCGACCAGATGCAGTCCTTCGCGGACATCATCAATGGCAAGGCCGATGGCCTGGCCGCGACGGTAAACGACGGCGCGATCAACATGCATGCCGTGGATGCCGTGGTGGATTCCGCTGAAAAGGGCGAGTGGATCCAGCTGTAATTCTTTTGCGGATTTGGTTTATAAAACTTGTAGCAGGAGCGGCGGGAAAATGGTTTCCCTGCCGCTCCTTTTTATTCCGGAGAACTCCAGGGACTTATGAATAAATTGTGAATGTTCTGCTAAAAATGTATAAAAGCTTTTGTCATATTTGTATATTGACGATTTCTGTAATTCGAGGTACAATTACAACAAATCGAAAATTTTGGACGAAATGCGTTTGAACAGGAATGCGACCCGTGCTTTTGGAGAAGAGAACTGCCGGTTGGTGAAAGGCAGCGCGGAAGGCGGAGTTCCGATCTCCCTGTGAGCAGTGTGCTGAAAATTTGTACCGGGAAAGCGGGTATGATTTGAGTAGGTTACACCGGGCCCCTCCCGTTAACAAGGGGACCGATCATGTGTCGGATGGAGAGGCCGCCTATAACGGCAAGCAGAGTGGTAACGCGGAGCAGTTTACAAGGACACTTCGTCTCTAAAAAGAGGAGACGGAGTGTTTTTCTTTACATTAAGAGAGCGGAATGCATCGGGGGAAAGGCAGGCATGCAATGAACAGCCGGGAATATATGAACGAGGTTCTGCGCTATTACCGCAGTTCTTTTGATCTGACTCAGCCATATTCCCTGGGTGGAGAGGAGTATGAGGTGCTGGCTGAATTTCATGCCAGTACGGAAAAATACATTCTGATCCGCAAGTTTAAAATGTGGAGCGAGAATACCGACGAATACGTACTGTTCTCCCTGTTTGAGGGGAGAGCCCCGTCGCTTGAGGACGTTCAGAAGCTGCAGCGCGCATTGGCAGAGAATATGGAGCCGCTGTTTGTCCGCAAAGGAGAGGAAACGCTGCGGGATGAAAATCACATGTACACCTATTTGACGATGGCGCTGTACTGTGACAGGGAACCGGCACCGGAAGTCATCCGGGCGGTAAAGAAAACGCGGTTTAAAAAATACTATCAGCATGGGATGAGCGGCTACAGCGAAGGTCATATGTACCTGTACTGTATGGAGAGCGGGAGATGCTGGACCAATCCCGATGGCCGTGAGATTAAACGCCTGTTCAAACTGGTGAACAAAAACTTAAAAAAGAGGGAAGAGCAGAAGCAGAAGAAACTGCCTACTGCACCGCCCTATCAGGCACCGTCCAGCGCCCCCGGTGAGAAAGCTCCGGCGGATGAAACAGCAACCAAATAAATGATTGTCCGGGTTTCCCGGGGAATTCATTTATTTTTGGAAAAAAAAGTAGGAGGAAGAAACAAATCATGAGTGGTATTGTCATTCTGGTCATTGCACTCGCTGTCTTGGTTTGCGGCTATATTTTCTATGGCGGCTGGCTGGCCAAGAAGTGGGGCGTTGACCCCACCCGCAAAACCCCGGCTTATGAATTGGAAGACGGCGTGGACTACTGTCCGGCCAAGGCTCCGGTTCTGCTGGGCCATCACTTCTCGTCCATTGCCGGCGCAGGCCCCATCAACGGGCCGATCCAGGCTGCCTTCTTTGGCTGGGTCCCCGTTCTGCTGTGGGTTCTGATCGGCGGCATCTTCATCGGTGCTGTGCAGGACTTCTCCGCCCTGTTCGTATCCGTGCGCAACAAGGGCCTGTCCATTGGCTCTGTTATGGGCGAATGCATGACGCACAAGGCCAAGCTGATGTTCAGCATCTTCACTTGGCTGGTCATGTTGCTGGTTGACGCCGCTTTCGCGGATATCGTCGCCAAAACCTTCAACTATGTAGGAACCGGCGCAGACGGTGCTGTTGTTTACAATGCTTCCAACGGCTCGGTTGCAACCGCTTCTCTGCTGTTCATCCCGCTGGCCATTATCTTCGGCTTCCTGGTGTACCGTAAGCATGCTAACCTGGCTGTGTCCAGCATCTGCGGCGTTGCCGTTCTGGCGCTGTGCGTGGCCGCCGGTATTATCTGGC
>JBJEQH010000186.1:0-8365 GCA_051881655.1 Candidatus Heritagella sp.
CAGGAACGGCTGGACCACGGGCTTTTTCAGCTGTTTGCTGAACCGGTCTCTCCGCAGTGGAAGGAGCTTCTCGACCGGGAGGAACAGCAGGGAAAAGAACGGCTGCTTTCCTGGGAGAAGCAAATGCTCCTTTTGAAAAAAGAAGCGGAAGAAAAGGACCGGCTGCTGGAGACCACCCGAAAGCGGGAGAGCGAGATCACCCAGCGGGAAGAGCAGCTTCGGGAGAGCGAGCGGATCTGCGCAGCGCTGGAAAAGGAAGTGGAGGGCCTGCGCGGGGAGTACCGGCGCCGTTGTGCCGAACTGAGCTTTTCCACCCGAAAAAAAGCAGAGGAGCAGAAAAAAGCGTGGCAGCAGGAACGAGAGAGACGGGAGCGCGCGCTGGAAGAAGCGAGAAAAGCCTGTCAGGCGGCGCAGAGCCTTCTGAAGGAAAAGCAGGGGGCCATTCGGGAATTGCGTGAACGGCTGAAAAAGGGGAGCGAAAGCGACCTCTCCGCCCTGCGGGAACAGGAGGAAACGTGTAAGCGCTCCCTGAAAAATCTGCGCCTGCAAAAGCAGGCGGCCCATGCGCAATGGGAGCAGAACAGCCGCCTGCTGCAGAATCTGCGGGAAAAAGCCGGTCAGCTGCAGAAAGCGGCGGAAGAATTCCGTTTTTTGCAGGAGCTGAAGGATACGGCCTGCGGTTCGGTAAACGGGAAGGCAAAGGTTACTTTCGAAGCCTATGTACAGATGAATTATTTTGACGATATCCTGTTGTGCGCCAATGTGCATTTGCGGGAAATGACCCGCGGCCAGTACGAACTGCTGCGCCGGCAGAGCGACAGCAGCTCGGACCGGGGACTGGAACTGAATGTTCTGGACCACTGGAACGGTACCCAGCGCGAGGTGAATACACTTTCGGGCGGCGAATCTTTTCAGGCCTCTCTCGCACTGGCACTGGGACTGTCGGATGTGGTGCAGAACCGGGCCGGCGGGGTCCAGCTGGATACCATGTTTGTGGATGAGGGTTTTGGTTCTCTGGATCAGGAGTCGCTGGAAATGGCCATGGATATTCTCAGCGGTCTGTCGGATGCTCACCGTCAGGTGGGGATTATCTCCCATGTGCGGGAACTGACCGAGCGGATCGAGAAAAAAATTGTGGTCAAAAAACAGGATGTGTCCGGCAGCCAGATTCATCTGCAGCTGTGAACGAATGGGGGAAATGCGGTGAAATCATTTATCATCGGGATATCCGGGGGATCCGGCAGCGGGAAAACCACCCTGGTTCACCGGCTGCAGCAGGATTTCCCGAAAAAAACCGAAGTGCTGTATCTGGATGATTACTATAAGAGTCTGGCGCCGCTGCCAATGGAGGAACGGGCCCGGGTCAATTTTGACCATCCCGATGCGCTGGATGGGGATTTGATTGCCCGGCATCTGTCGGCTTTGCGGCGGGGTGAGTGTGTGGAGAGCCCGGTGTACGATTTTGCCCGTCATGACCGGCAGACAAAAACCCGGCGGGTATTTCCGGCACCGGTAATCCTGGTGGATGGAGTGCTTTTGTTTGCCCTGCCGCAGCTGCGGCCGCTTCTGGATTACCGGGTATTTGTGGATGCCGGAGAGGAGATCCGTTTGCAGCGGCGCTTGCGGCGCGATGTGCAGGAACGCGGCCGCACGCCGGAGAGCGTGCGGCGGCAGTACCGGGAGACGGTGCTTCCTATGTTCCGGCAGTATGTAGAACCGGGAAAACGAATGTGCAGCCTGCTGTACCCGGGAGACGGGGAGAACGACCGGGAGTATGCCCGGCTGTGTGCGGTCATCCGGGAACAGGAGAGGGAAATAGGGGAATCTTAAGAATTCTTAACTTTTTGGAGTGATTCCGCTTTTCGGATAGCGGTCTGTTATAATGGGCTGGGGGGTGAAGGTTTTGGCCTATCGTGTTTTAATTGCGGATGATGAACCGGATATTCGGGATCTTGTATCCATTTTTCTCCAGAAGAACGGATATACGGTTTTTACGGCAAAAAACGGCAGGGAAGCAGTCCGGGTGCTGCGGCAGAACGGGGAATTTGATCTGGTGATCATGGATATCATGATGCCGGATATGGACGGAATCCACGCTTGCCGGGAGATCCGCACCTTCAGCACCGTGCCGCTGCTCTTTCTGACGGCGAAAACACAGGAGGCGGATAAACAGCAGGCCTACGAAATGGGCGGGGATGATTATCTTGGCAAACCGTTTTCCCAGAATGAGCTGCTGATGAAGGTCTCTTCCCTGATCCGGCGGTATCGGGTTTACCGCGGAAAAGAAGCGAGCAGCAAAAGCGCGGCAGCCGGAATTGAGATTGAGGAGGAAACCCATCAGGTGAAGAAAAATGGGGTTCCTGTCAATATGACTGAGAAGGAGTATGCAATTTTGCAGTTTTTCCTCTCCCATCGGGGCCAGCCGGTGGATGTGGCCTCGCTGTATGAAGGGGTATGGGGAGAAAAGTATCTGCCCTCCTCCAACAATACGGTCATGGTGCATATTCTGAACCTGCGCAAAAAGCTGGAGGACGATCCCGCTCAGCCGGTATTTTTGCGGACCGTGTGGGGAAAGGGGTATCAGATTGACTAAGAAAGAGCGGTTTTTCTCACTGAAGGCCAAGATGGTAGCGGTTTTGCTGACGGCACTGGTGGTGGGGACGATCCTCTCCCAATTGACCGAGACCATTATCGACACCTATATTGAGCAGGTCTATCTCAGCGATGAGGCCTGTGCCCAGCGGGATCACGCCCTGCTGGAGGATTTTGTCCGCTATGTGGATGAGGGGCAGGTCGATTCCAAGGATAACGAGGCCCTGAAAACCTGGTGCCGCCGGCAGGAGGATGTCTACCTGACCATTTACCGGGAGAATAATCTGGTCTTTGAGACGGACGGGGATCAGAACAGCACATGGAAAAATGACGACCAAGTGGGTGAAATCACCGGGGAGTATACCGATGCCCAGATCCTCGAGAGCGACTTTGATTTCACCATTTATCCGGTGCAGTTTTCCGATGGCGTTTTCTCGGTATCCATCATTGATTTTTCCGAGAGTTCGTACTACGAACTGGCCGGATTCCTTTCGTGGACAGTATTTTTTCTGATCGTTCTGGTTTTTATGCTGATCTATATCAGCCGTGTCACCGGCCGTATTACCAAGCTCTCCCATCAGGTAGCGGTGATTGGCAGCGGGGATCTGCAGGCACAGCTGAAGGAGAAAGGACGGGACGAGCTCGGCCTGCTGGCCGGCGATGTGGACAGTATGCGCAATTCGCTGGTGCAGGGGATTGAGAATGAAAAAAAGGTGTGGCGTACCAATCAGGAGCTGATTACCTCCATTTCCCACGATCTGCGCAACCCGCTGACCTCTTTGATCGGATATACCGAGCTGCTCACCGATGAGATCCCGCTGACCGAGGAGGAGAGAAAGCGATATCTGCTTGTGTGCCGGGATAAAGCCTATCAGCTCAAGGGCCTGACGGATGAACTGTTCAGCTATTTTCTGGTTTTCGGGAACAGCCGTACCCAGCAGGCCCCGGAGACCATGGACGCCCGGATTTTGCTGGAGCAGCTGCTGGGCGAGCAGATTGCACGGCTTCGTTCGGAGGGATTTCAGATTCAGGAAGGCTATTTGCAGGATTCCTGTCAGCTGGAAGTGGATGTGATGCTGCTGAAGCGCATGATTGACAATCTGTTCTCCAACATTGGAAAATACGCCGAAAAAGAAAAGCCGGTACAGGTGCAGGTGTGCAAAGAGAAGGCGGGGATCCGGCTTCATTTTGAAAACTATGTCCGTAAGCAGAAAAACCCGGTGGAGAGCACCCGCATCGGGGTGAAAACCTGCCAGAAAATTGCCCAGATCATGGGGGCCTCTTTCTCCTGTGGGGAGGAAAACGGGGTGTATCGGACCGACCTGGTTATCCCGGAAAAGGGCAGTGCGGGGGATAAAAAGAAAAACCGGGAGAAACTATAGCACAAAATTTTCATTCTGTTCAGAAAACCGGGAAAAATCGTGGTATACTGGAAAGGGTGAAAGCAATATGCTTTTGACCGGAATCAGAAAGGAGTGAGGATGATGGCCGTTATGACCATTACCAAAGAAAATTTTGAGAAAGAAGTGCTGGACAGCCGCGAGCCGGTTCTGCTGGATTTTTGGGCCAGTTGGTGCGGCCCGTGCCGGATGGTTTCGCCGATTGTGGACGAAATTGCCGAAGAAGTCACCGATAAAAAAGTGGGGAAAATCAACGTGGATGAGCAGCCGGAACTGGCGGAGAGATTCGGCGTGATGAGTATTCCCACGCTGGTCGTGATGAAGAATGGCAAGATTGCCCGGCAGGCCGTGGGTGCCCGTCCCAAGAGCGATATTCTCGCCATGCTGGAGGAATAAGCCCTCGGTTTCCCGTTCTCAACAAAAAATCTCCTGTTGCTCTGCATTTGGCAACAGGAGATTTTTTTGGTTAAAATCAGCCGGTTACGGCTTGGCCCGGAAGGATTTTCTTACCGTACCGAGAACCGGAAAATGGTGGTGGTTTTCAGCGGATGGCCGGGCTCCACCCAGGGGAAGGGGAACTCGGGGTGATGGACAGAATCCGGGTAGAACTGGGTTTCCAGACAGAACGCGCGGTGTTCGTTGTCGTTATCCGTGTACAGCTGCATCCCCGGCAGATCGGTAAAGGTCTCCATCACGCGGCCGGACTGCGGATCGTAGGCTTCGGCCACTTTGCGAAGCCCTTCCCCGTCCAGTACGTAGTTGTGATCGTAACCGTTCACGCGCCGCATCGAGGGTTCGTTTTCCCCAATGTCCCGCCCGATGGGTTTGGGGGAGGAGAAGTCCAGCGCGGTGCCGGAGATATCCAGAATTTTTCCGGTGGGAATCAGGCCGTCGTCCACTTCGGTCACCTGATGTGAAGCGATCTGCAGGATGGTATCCAGCACAGGCTCGTTCTTGTCGTCCTTCAGATTGAAGTAGCTGTGGTTGGTCAGATTGACCGGCGTCTTTTTGTCGGAAGAAGCGGTGTAAAAAATCTGCAGGGCATTGTCCTTTGTCAGTTTATAGGTGACGCTCACGTTCAGATTGCCGGGATACCCCTCGGTTCCGTCCGGGTCCAGATGGGAAAAGGTGATGGAGGGCTCCGGTCCATCGGCGGTTTTCTCCGTATCAAACAGGGTGATGGCCAGGTGCTTTTTCACGCCCCCGTGAATGGTGTTCTCCCCCTCGTTTTTCAGCAGATGATAGGTTACCCCGTCCACTTCAAACGAGGCACCGCCGATGCGGTTGGCAAACCGCCCCACAAAGGCGCCGTGAAAATTGCGGGTCTCCCAGTAGGGCTCCAGATGGTCAAAGCTGTGCAGGACCGAAGCAAAATGACCGTTTCGGTCCGGCGCCAGGATCGAGACAATCCGACATCCAAACGGAGTGACGGATACCGAAAATCCCGAAGCGGTTTCCAGGGTATACAGCGGAACGGCACGCCCATCCGGCATGGCGCCGAAGGGCCTGACAAAAATACTCATAACAATTTCCTCCCATATGGCAGAATAACAGCCGGCCGAAGGATCATAGGGAATCCCTTTGCCGGATAGACAGGCATAGAAAGGGAGCGGGAAAGGACAGCCTCTCCCGCTCGATAAAAATTTAATGTGTGAATCTTTATTCGCCCAGCAGAGCAGCGCCGATAATGCCGGCGTCATTGCCCAGTTCAGCCCGGCAGATCTTGGTCTTCAGTTTGGCGTTCATGGCGTACTGTTCGTTGTCCACATAAGCGCGTACGGGGGCCAGCAGGGTTTCGCCCTCGTTGCAGATGCCGCCGCCGATGCACAGGATATCGGGCTGGAAGGTATTGATTACATTGACCAGGCCGCATCCCAGATAGTTGATGAAGTGATCGACCACCTGTTTGCCGGCTTCGTCGCCCTTGCGCATGGCGTCAAACGCCGTACGGCCGCTGGCCTTGTTAATGTCACCGCCGCACAGTTCCCACATCACGCTGTCTTTATTCTGTTCCATGGACTCCTTGGTGGTGATGATCAGGCCGGTCGCGGAAGCATAGCGCTCCCAGCAGCCCTTGCGGCCGCAGTTGCACTGCCGCCCGTCATACACAATGACCATGTGGCCCATCTCGCCGGCGGCATAGTTGTTGCCGGCATAAATTTTGCCGTCGATGATGATGCCGCTGCCGATTCCGGTGCCCAGGGTGATGGCAACCGCATTCTGGGCGCCCTTCAGCGCACCGGCCTTGTATTCGCCGTAAGCCGCCGCGTTGGCGTCGTTTTCAATGATTACATCTTTGCCGCCCATGCGCTCTTTCATCATTTCCACCAGCGGCCAGTTGGAAAAATGCAGGTTGTTGGTAAATTCAATAATACCCGTGCCGCGATTTACGGTACCGGGGCAGCCAATGCCCACCCACGGAATATCCTCCAGGGTGATCCCGGCCTTTTCCATGGCCTGCCTGGCCGTAAGTGCCATTGTATCGCAGAACTCATCCATGGTGCAGGGCACGGGGGATTTATTCGAAGCCTTGGCAATAATCTCTTTGTTCTCATTCACGACGCCGACGGCAATATTGGTGCCGCCCACATCAATTCCCAGGTACATCATATGTTTTGTTCTCCTTTGAAAAGGTATTCAGAAAAAGGCACAACAGCATTTTTCCACATACAGTATAGCGAATTTTTTTGAAAATGTAAACGGATTCGCACAGTTTTTCCGGGAGAATTTTCTTCTTTTTGTAAATTGCGGCATGGGGCGGGGGAAATACGGGGAACCGTTTGAATATACAGGGGGAATATGGTATAATACTTCCAAAATGCCCTTCTGTCTGTGAAGGAGAGGAAAATATGGTGCCTTTTGAAAAATTGCCGCCGGAGTTTCACAATCCGGAAACCCGGGCATATTATGATGGACTGAAAAAACAGCGCTTTCACCTTTTTGGAAAACGGACGTTTGACATTCTGGTGTCGGTGCTGATTCTGCTGGCTTTTTCCCCCGTTTTTCTTGTGCTGGCCGTTGCGATTAAGATCGATTCCCGCGGGCCTGTTTTCTACCGCCAGGTGCGGGTGGGGCGGTATGGAGTGCCGTTCCGAATTTTTAAATTCCGCACCATGGTTCAAAACGCGGACAAGATCGGCCTGTCCATCACCACGGGCGGCGACAGCCGGATTACCCGCATGGGACGGTTGATCCGCAAATGCCGGCTGGACGAGATTTCACAGCTTCTCAATGTGCTGTGCGGGGACATGAGCCTGGTGGGCCCACGGCCGGAAGTGCCGAAATACGTCGAAAAATACGCCCCCGCTTATTATGCCACCCTGCTGGTGCGCCCCGGTGTGACGGCGGAATCCAGTATTGCGTTTAAGGATGAGGATGAAATTCTGTCCTCCGGCGGAGATCCCGAGACCATTTATGTGGAGAAGATTCTGCCCCCGAAATCCGAGATGAACCTGCAGTATCTGCGGCATATCACGGTGTGGGGGGATATCAGGATCATGTTCCGAACGGTGACAGCCGTGCTGCATGGGTAAGAGAGGAAGCGTTTGATCTGCGTGTATCGCTCAAAGAATAAGTCCGAATCACCGGGAATAAAAAAGAGAAAAAGCACGGTCTGTGAAGGAACAGATCGTGCTTTTTATGTGCGGGAATCGGTTATCCGCGGCTGAATTCCGACAATTGCAGCCCCTCGTTATGCTCCTGCGCCCAGCGGATACTCCACTCCCCGGCGAACAGCAGCAGCTTTCTGCCGCGCATATCCTCCACCTTTTTGGTGTCGCTGGTCAGGCTCAGCTTTTTCAGGTCCACATCCTCGTTATCAATCCATCGGATATATGAGTACGGCAGGGTCTCCATGCGAACCTCCACATTATACTCGTTCTCCAGGCGATAGCGGAATACGTCAAACTGCAGGGTACCCACCACCCCGACGATCACTTCCTCCATGCCGCCGCCCACCTGGCGGAAGACCTGGATGGCGCCCTCCTGGGCGATCTGGCTGGTGCCCTTGACAAACTGCTTGCGCTTCATGGTGTCCTTCTGCTCCACACGGCAGAAGAATTCCGGTGCGAAAGTGGGGATGCCGTCAAACTGAACCTTCATCCCCGGCGAGCATACCGTATCCCCGATGGAAAACACCCCCGGATCGAATACGCCGATAATGTCGCCCGCATAGGCTTCCTCGATAATCTCGCGGTTCTGGGCCATCATCTGCTGCGGCTGGGACAGCTTCATCTTGCGCCCGCCCTGCACATGCAGCACTTCCATCCCTTTTTCAAATCGGCCGGAAACAATGCGCATAAAGGCAATCCGGTCACGGTGAGCTTTGTTCATATTGGCCTGAATTTTGAAAACGAACGCCGAAAAGCCGGGAT
>JBJEQH010000187.1:0-8361 GCA_051881655.1 Candidatus Heritagella sp.
ATTCGATTGATTCTTAAATTGTAGGCCATATCGGAAAAGGATATTGACAATTACATCTATTAGGTGTAAAATGCATCTAAAAATTGTAAGCCAAAGTGAGGAAAAGTCAATGAAACAAGAACTGGAAACCTTCTGTTTTAATGTGACATGGCTACGAAAGAACAACCACATTTCAAGAAAAAGGATGGCGGAACTTTTGGAAATCAGTGAAATAAGCCTTGCCAAAATAGAAAAAGGGAAAATCCCTCCCCGATTGAGTGTAAAGGTTCTTTTTCGCATTCAGTCGGTCTTTAGAATTCTGCCAAAGGATCAAGTGGAGCGGCGATTGGGGTGAGAAAGGAGTGGGTGGAGGCCTGTTTTCTTTTCTCCGTTTGGGGATTATTTTGGCTTCTTTTTTAAATAAAAACACCTTTTCTTTTTTTCCGTTTTCCTGTATCATGAAAAAAGAGAGGGGGCCGCAAAATGGAGGGACTGCTGAAAATCGGAGCGGGGCTTCTCTTTTTGCTGCCCCTTTCTCTGGGGATTTGTTCTCTTTTCCGGTGCAGCGCCGGGGATTCCTTCTTCCCCGAAGCCCAGAAGAGGGACCAAAAGGGAGAAAAACAGGTGGTTTTTCTCTCTCTTTCTTTCGGTTTTCTCTGTGGGATTGTGATGGCTATCGCAGCTCATGGGCAGTTTCCCGATCAGAGCCTGCCGCAGGCCCTGGATTCCTTTTTTCGCTATAACATCGACGCCGGGCACTATGCGGATCTGGCCCGGTGGGGGTATGGCAGCGGGGAAGCGGGTTTTCCCGAGCAATATCTGATGATTGTGTTCTTTCCGCTGTTCCCCATGCTGATGATGCCGCTGGTACACATGGGTCTGCCCTTTTCCCTCACCGCCATGGGGGTGAATCTCCTGTTTCTGGCGGGAGCGGGGGGAGAGCTGTATCGCCTGATGTACCGGCGGTTCGGGCGGTCCTGTGCGTGGGGCAGCTGCCTGTGCCTGCTGTTGCTTCCCGGGTCCTTTCTGTTTGCCGTTCCCATGACGGAAGCGATGTTTCTGTTTTTGTCGCTGGCCTATTTGGACAGCGCGGAGCGGAAAAAAGGGGGATGGTGCGGTCTGTGGGGCGTATTGGCGGGGCTGTGCCGCCTTCCGGGCATTCTGCTGGCGGTGATTCCCCTTTGTCAGGCTGTGCGGCTCTGGCGCCAGCGGGAAAAGCTGCCCAAGGGGATGATTCCGGCCATCGCGGCCCCGGCGGTGGGTTTTGGCGTGTATCTGCTTCTCAATTGGGGGATCTACGGCAATCCGTGGCAGTTTTTGATTTTTCAGCGGGAGCACTGGTACCAGGGAGGCGGGTATTTTGGCAATACGCTGTATACCCTGCTGCAATATACCGGCATCACCTGGGGCGAAAACCGGGATATGGCCATCTATCTGTTTTTGTGGCAGTTTTTGGCGGTTCTCTTCCAATTGTTCCTTTTGGCGGCGGCAGCGCGAAAGCTGCCCTGTGTATGGCTGCTGCACGGCCTGCTCTATTTTGCCGTGGTAAACGGTGCGGTCTGGCTGCTCAGCGCCCCGCGCTATGCACTGGGGATGCCGGTGCTGGCGCCCGCTTTCGCTCTGTTGGTGCAGCGCCCCTGGCAGCGGGTGGGATTGATTTTGCTGCTTCTGCCGCTGTGGGTTCTCTATTTTTCGGTGTTTCTGCGCCACGGTCCGGTATACTGAAAATACAAATGGTATAAAAAATGATCTCTCTCCAAAATGGAGAGAGATCATTTTTTGATGGAAAGAAAAAATCAGCGCACCATATCCCGGGTGATCTCGGAGAGAGAGAAAGCGCCGCACATGGCCATCGTGTCGGCCAGTTCGCCCTGAATTTTCTCGATGTACGCCTTCACGCCCTCTTTTCCGCCGCCATACACAGCCGCGACAAACGGGCGGGCGATCAGCACGCCGTCCGCTCCCAGAGCCAGGGCCTTGAATACATCGACACCCGAGCGGATCCCGCCGTCCACCAGCACCTTCATGCGCCCATCGACAAATGCGGCGATCTCCTCCAGCACCTCGGCGGTGGCGGGGCACTGATCCAGCACGCGGCCGCCGTGATTGGAGACGATGATGGCGTCTGCACCGGCCTGCAGGGCCTTCTCAGCGCCTTTTACGGTCATCACACCTTTGATGATAAAGGGAACCCCCGCGTCCTTGATAATGGCGGACAGTTCCTCGACCGATTTGCCGCCGGCCGGAGGCTGCATGTTTTTCAGGAAGGGAAGCCCGGCCGCATCAATATCCATGGCGGCGGCAAAAGCACCACTCGCTTTGACCAGCTCCATTTTCTGCCGGATGGTGTCCCGGTTCCAGGGCTTTACCGTGGGAACACCCAGACCGTTTTTCTCCCCGATGGCCTTGGTGGCGGCCACCATCACCTGGCTGTCCAGTCCGTCGCCGGTGAAAGCGGCAATGCCATTTTCGGCGCAGGCCGAAACCAGCACGCTGTTATAGGTCAGGTCATTGTACAGATCGCTGTAATGCATACTGACGGCGCCCACCGGACCGGCAAAAAACGGGGCGGCAAAGGTGCGGCCGAACAGCTCGAAGGTGGTATCCACAGGGCGGCTGGGGAACAGCGTATCCATATTCACGCGGATCTGCTGCCATTTGTCAAAGTTGCGCATGGCGGTATCGCCCATGCCCTTGGCGCCGGGGCCGGGAATGGTATTGCGGCAGGCCGCACCGTTACACACGGGGCACGCCTTACAGGCGCCCATGTGGCCGCGGGCATTCTGCAGAACTTCCTGATAATTCATGAAAAAGCTCCTTTCCGATGCAAACAAAGTCTTTCTCTCATTATAGGGGGATTTTGGGATGCCGTCAATGGAGGAAAAGCCATGAAAAGAAAAATGGCGGTTTCGGTTGCAGTTTTCCACAGGATTGTTATAATGAAGGCAAGGCCGGTTCTCCGGGCCTGTATTGGATTCTTTTAACCTTATAAATGGAAGGGAAGGAGCACAAAATGAAAAAAGAGACGATGCTGCAGCAGGTGATGACGGCTCCCGGCGTGATCGAGTTCCGGGAAATCCCGGTTCCTCGGCCGGAAAAGGGACAGGTGCTGGTAAAAATTCATCGGATCGGCGTGTGCGGCAGCGATATCCATGTGTACCACGGAAAGCACCCGTTTACCTCGTATCCGGTGACCCAGGGGCATGAGGTCTCCGGTTCCGTCGAGGCGCTGGGCGAGGGGGTTACCGGTTTGTCCGTCGGACAGAAGGTCACCATCGAGCCCCAGGTGACCTGCGGCCATTGCCACCCCTGTACCCACGGCAAGTACAACCTGTGTGAAGAGCTGAAGGTGATGGGTTTCCAGACGACCGGTACCGCCAGCGAGTACTTTGCGGTGGATGCTTCGAAAGTCACCCCCTTGCCGGACACCATGACTTTTGACGAGGGCGCCATGATCGAGCCGCTGGCCGTGGCGGTTCATGCGGTGCGCCGCGCCGGCGATGTCAGCGGGCAGGACATCTGTGTGCTGGGAGCCGGTCCCATTGGAATCCTGACGGCCCAGACTGCCAAGGCCCTGGGGGCCCGCCGGGTGATGATTACCGATGTCAGCAATACCCGGCTGCAGAAGGCGCTGGAGTGCGGCGTGGATCGGGCCGTGAACACGAAAGAAGAGGATTTCGCGGCGGCATTTGTGGGATTCTTTGGCCCGGATAAGGCGGATGTGATTTACGATTGTGCCGGAAATGACATTACCATGGGACAGGCTATCGCCAATGCGCGCAAGGGCAGCACCATCATTCTGGTGGCGGTGTATGCCGGTATGGCCCATGTGGATCTGGCTGTTTTGAACGATCACGAGCTGGATCTGAACACCACGATGATGTACCGCCATGAGGATTATGTGACGGCGATTGAGCTGGTAGAGCAGAAGAAGATCGCACTGGTTCCACTGATGAGCAGCCACTTTGCGTTCCGGGATTATCTGAAGGCGTACCAGTACATCGACGAAAATCGGGAGAGCACCATGAAGGTGCTGATTGATGTGGACCGCTGAGGAAAACGGAAAGGGGGGAGGAACCTGTGGGCAGTCCACCCCCTTTTGTTTTCCCTCCCGGCGGGGAAGAAGAGAAAACCGTTATCGAATCCCTCTCTGGGGAGAGGAGAAGAATGAACATCGCCTATCGGGTGATGATGGCGCTGGATGACCGGGAGAATCCAGTGGAGGTGCCGCGGCTGCGCCTGGAAACCGAACAGCAGCGCCGGGATTGGGAGGCCGGCAGCCGCCGCCGTCAGGAGCGCCTGGCGCGCCCGTAATCATAAAGGAGAGAAGTGTTTATGAAGCACCAGTGTAAAATTACGGTCATCCGAAAAGAATGCTATGAGGATTTGCAGCAGCAGTATCTGGCCGATCCGAAATCCGGTCCTTGCCCCATGTTTGAGGTAGGGCAGGAGTTCCTGCTGGAACGTGGAGAAGAACGGGATGATTTCTGGCACATGATGGACGGAAAATTCTGTTCGGAGGCATGGGACGCAATCAGCCGGTATGTATATGCGGCATTGCAGGGCGGTTCCATCATGAAGGGATGGACAAATGATGAGAAAATGATGATTGCCTGCTGTAATGACGGAACCCGTCCGGTCATTTTTAAAATCGAACGGGTGGATGTGGAGGAATAAGAAAACAGACGGCCGCCCTTTTTTCAGTGGGGCGGCCGTCTGTTTTTGTGATTCAGTGAGGGCGTCGTTTTCCCAGGTGGGAGACGGTGAGCAGCAGGCTGCCGGCCAGCAGAAATACATCCGCCAGGTTCAGGATCAGCCGGCGCAAGCCGGGAAGGTCAAAATGGAGAAAATCCGTAACGGTGCCGTTTTTGGACCGGTCCAGCAGGTTGCCCAGCGTACCGCCCAGCAATAGGGCGCTCCCGGTTTGGAAAAGCCGGTCCTTTTTCTTCCTGAAACAGGAGGGCAGCAGGCAGACAAAGCTCGCCGCCGTCCCCAGAAAAGAGAGAAGAAGCGGCGCCTTTTCCCGTTCGGCCAGAAAACCGGTGCACAGGCCCGGGTTCTGGGCCCGGCGCAGGGTCAGACGGCGGCTGACTTTATGCGGAAAAAAGGAAGCGGGAAGCTCCCGGATTTTCTGTTTGGCGGCAAGGTCCAGCGAACAGAAGGAAAGAATCAAAAAAAGCATAAAAGGGCCCTCTTTTCAGTCAATATGGCTGTTTTTTTCATTATATCGCGGCCCCTTCTATTTGTCCACCGGCTTTCCCGGTGGGAAAAGCCGAATTTCCCACCGGGAATTTGTGGAAAGTCCGAGTAAAACCCAGAATACAAAGGGACTTGACGAATGGGGAAAAAAACAGTATGATAGTTTTTGTCAAAACATTTTCAAACTTTGCTGACATGGCAGAGAGTATGGCGGCCATACAGGATATGGCAGACAGGACGGGGGCATACCTCCCGAAGGGCGTGCCATGCTCTTTCTTTTTTGGAAAACAAAAATAAGGAGGGGTATCTTTTGGCAGGATTACTGGATGTGGTAAAATTCGGCAGAAAAGATAAAACGCTGGAAGTGAAGGCTGGAATTACGGCGCAGCATCCCTGGCAGCCGCCGCAGTTTCTGACCTGTAAAAAGTGTGACCGCCGTGCCACGCGGAATAACTGGCTGAAAAGCCTGTATGTGTGCCCGAACTGCGGCTATCATCAGCCCATTGAAGCATATTACCGGCTGAGCATGATTCTGGATTCGGGTTCGTTCCGCGAGCTGGATGAGGATATCAAAGCAAAAGACGTGCTGCATTTCCCCGAGTACGAGGAAAAGCTGCAGAATCAGCGCCGCCGCACCGGTTTGAATGAAGCCGTGGTTTCGGCCTATGGCCGGATCGAGGGGCATCCCTGTGTGGTCTGTGTGCTGGACAGCCGTTTCCTGATGGGCAGTATGGGAACCGGTGTGGGCGAAAAAGTAACCCGCGCCATCGAATATGCGGGGGACAAAAATCTGCCGCTGATCATTTTCAGCGCCAGCGGCGGTGCCCGTATGCAGGAGGGAATTTACAGCCTGATGCAGATGGCGAAAACCAGCGCCGCGCTGGATCGCTTTTCCCGTAAGGGCGGGCTGTTTATCAGTTATCTCACTCACCCGACGACCGGCGGCGTAACGGCCAGCTTTGCCTCTCTGGGGGATATCATGCTGGCGGAGCCGGATGCCCTGATTGGCTTTGCCGGCCCGCGCGTGATTGAGCAGACGATCGGAGAAAAGCTGCCGGAGGGCTTCCAGCGCAGTGAATTCCAGCAAACCCACGGATTTGTGGATAAAATTGTGCCGCGCAGCGAGATGAAAGCCACATTGGCGCAGCTGCTGCGGCTGCATGAGAAGAATGGGGGCCGCCGCAAATGATTAAAGAGATTCTTCAGATGGAAGAGGAACTGGTCCGGCAGATAGACGAGCTGAAGGGGGATGACCGCCCCTCGGCCCGGCTGCGCCGCCGCCAGCTGGAAAATGACCGGCAGGAGCTGTTGGCCACCTGCAAAAACCTGAGCGCCGAGGAAAAGGTGTTTCTGGCCCGCCATCCCAAGCGCCCCAAAATTGACGAGTACATCGACGCGCTGTTCACCGATTTCTTCGAGCAGAAGGGGGACCGCGCCAGCAGCGACGATACCAGCATTTTGGGCGGAATTGCCATGTATAAGGGAATGCCGGTAACGGTGATCGGCCACCGCAAAGGCAATACGCTGGAAGAGAACATGGCGTATAACTTTGGTATGCCGGAGCCGGAGGGCTACCGTAAGGCCTTGCGCATGATGGAACAGGCCGAGAAATTCGGCCGTCCTATTATCACCTTTATTGATACCCCCGGCGCCTATCCGGGCAAAGAGGCCGAGGAGCACGGGCAGGGCGAGGCCATTGCCCGCAATCTGATGGTGATGAGCGGCCTGCATGTTCCGATTATCGCGGTGGTGACCGGCGAGGGCAGCAGCGGCGGTGCTTTGGCACTGGGCGTGGCCAACCGGGTATTGATGCTGGAGCACGCGATTTATTCGGTTCTGTCGCCGGAAGGGTTTGCCAGCATTCTGTGGAAGGATTCGTCCCGCCGGGCCGAGGCCTGCGAGGTGATGAAGCTGACGGCGCAGGATCTGTACCGGTTCCATGTGATCGAGGAGGTCATTCCCGAGCCCATGGGCGGCGCACAGGCAAACCGCGAGGAGCTGTTCCGCAGCGTGGACGAGGCCCTGCAGAAGAATCTGGCAGAGCTCACCCGCATGAGCGGCAACACACTGGCCCAGGACCGTTACGATAAATTCCGCAAAATCGGGCAGCCGTAAGGCTTCATACCGGCAGCCGCGGCAAACATATGGAATTTTGCTCCCCGGATGATTCATCCGGGGAGTTTTTTTGCGGACGGACGAGCGGTGGAGAGAATATAAAGGTACCTTGACATATTTCTCCGTTTCTGATAAAGTAGGACACAGAGAAATTGGTTTGGAGGCGTGAGAATGCAGGAGTATAAGGATTTGTGCGAAAAGGAGGCCGTCCAGCGGGAGAATTTGCCCGGCGGGGACGGTTCTGGCGGAGAAGCGGGCGGAGAACCCGCGGTTTCCCCGTGCGGGACAGAGAGGGAAAAACGGTACGATCGCAGGAAGGATTATGAACGGCAGGACATGGATAATAAGCTGATCTGGAATCTGCGGGACATCGGGCGCATGATCCGCAGCCTGTCCGAAGGGAAAGAGAGCCAGAGCCGGATTTTGATCCTGCTGCGGGACAGCGGAAAAATCACCCAGAGTGAACTGACCGAGCGCCTGGGCATTCAGCCCGGATCGGCCAGCGAGGTGATCGGAAAGCTGGAAAATGCCGGGCTGATCCTCCGCACGCCCAGTGAAAGGGACCGCAGGACCGCGGATATTCAGCTGACCGGTATCGGGGAGGAAAAGGCACAGGAGGCAGCCCGGCAGCGGAAACAGCGGCATACCGAGATGTTCTCCTGTTTAACCGAAGAGGAGAAGCAGGTCCTGCTTCGGTTCCTGGAAAAAATTAAGGGCGACTGGCGTCACCGCTATGACGGGAAGCTGGACGGACATGGCCGTCCCCCCAGAAAAGGGTGAGCGCCATGTGGAAATATGTAAAGCGTTATCTTCCGTTTGCCATTATCGCCGCGCTGTTCATGGTCGGCGAGGTTCTGATGGATCTGCTTCAGCCGGAAATCATGAGCCGGATTGTGGACGAGGGCGTATTGGGCGTCCATCAAGATGGAATTGGCGATATGAATCTGATCTGGACCCTCGGCCTTCAGATGATTGTTCTCGTCCTGTTTGGCGGCCTGTGCGGTTCTCTCAATAATGTGTTTGTGCATATGACCGGCCAGAACATCGGCAATGAAATGCGCAAAGACT
>JBJEQH010000188.1:0-1874 GCA_051881655.1 Candidatus Heritagella sp.
CATTGCGAAGTAAAAATTTGGCCTGAACATCCCGGGCTGCGCGGGATACGACCTTTTTTGCACCCAGCTCTTTTAAAAAGGAGGTGGCTTCCAAAGATCCCTGAAAATCATCGCCAATGGCAACAATGCACACATCGAAATTGCGCACCCCGAGGGAACGCAGAAATTCCATATTGGTGGCGTCTCCAATCTGCGCACTGGTCACATAGGGCAGCACCGCTTCGACTCTTTTCTCCTGCCTGTCCACCGCCATCACTTCATGGTTCAGTTCGTTGAGCTTCATGGCGATATGCCTGCCAAACCGTCCCAAACCGATCAGCAAAATTGATTTCATCTTTCTCCCTCTCCTTTACCCCACGGTAATCTTTTCCTGCGGGAATTTTGAATGCTCGGATTTTTTCCCCGAAAACGCCGCAAAAATCAGAGTCAGTCCGCCCACGCGCCCAAAAAACATCAGCAGAATCAGGATCCCCTGGGAAACCAGGTTCAGGCCCGGCGTAATCCCCAAAGAAAGCCCCACGGTTCCGATCGCCGAAGCTGTCTCAAAAAGTGACGTCAAAATCGGAAGGTTCTCCATATGACTGATTACCATACCGCCCGCAAGGAACAATGTGATGTACATCAGCGCAATGGTCGAAGCGTTCCGCTGTGCCTCTTCCGGAATACAGCGTCCAAATAAATGCGCGTTCTCTTTTTTCCGGAATACAGACAGCGCCGAAGAAAACAGCACCGCTGCCGTCGTTGTCTTCATACCGCCGGCTGTTGAACCGGGAGAGCCTCCGATCAGCATCAGCATCAGGATCAGGGCCTGCCCGCGTTCGCTGAGCGCTGTCAGATCCGCCGTATTAAAGCCGGCTGTGCGCGGCGTAATGGACTGAAACAGAGAGGTCCAAACCCGTTCGGAGCCCGACAGCCCAGAGAATTCACAGAAGTAGAAATAAAGGGCCGGGAAAAAAATCAGGATCCCCGTCACTGCCAGAATCACCTTGCTCTGCATACGATATTTTTTGATGTGCCATTTATGACTGCGAACATCGTCCCATGTTAAAAAACCGATTCCCCCAAAGACAATCAGGGCCATAACCACCGCGTTGACAAGCGCCGTATCGGCATAGGAAGTAAAGGAGGAAAACGGCTCTTTCACTCCGATGAGATCAAAACCGGCATTGCAGAAAGCGGAAACCGAGTGAAAAAGTGCATACCACGCCCCTCTGAGCAGTCCAAACTCCCGGCAGAATACCAGAGAGAGCAGAACCGCCCCGATCAGTTCCGCCGTCATTGTCACCCTCAGAATAAACCCGGTCATCCGTACAATGCCGCCCACATGTGGAGCCGAGATCGCTTCCTGCATCGTGCTGCGCTGCATCAGTCCGATTTTTCGTCCGGAGAAAATGGTAACGGAAGCCGCTGTGGTCACCACGCCCATTCCTCCGATCTGAATCAGCAGCAGAATGACCAACTGACCAAAAAAGGACCAGTAGGTCGCCGTATCATGCAGAACCAATCCCGTTACGCAGACGGCGGAGGTGGATGTGAACAGTGCGTCGGAGAAAGAGGCGCTGCCTGCTTCCTGTGTTGCTATCGGAAGCATCAGGAGGAAGGTTCCCACCAGAATTACAGAGAGAAAACCCAGAATGATGATTTGAAACGAAGAAATATGCTTATGGCTGCGTTCCCGCCGCATGGTCCCACCTCGTCATGTTCTTTATACGATAATTACGGCATCCTTATTCTATCGTACTCTTTGTTAAGCACACATAAGAATCCGGCCGTCCACATTAAGATTGTATAAAGAAAAAAGCCTCAACGGCAGAATCACGCTGTCGCTGGGGCTCTGTTCTCCAGTCTCTTCGATTTTCTCCGATTTACAATTC
>JBJEQH010000189.1:0-8241 GCA_051881655.1 Candidatus Heritagella sp.
AAACTGGACACCCGCTTCGATACGCATTGTATCAAAACTGGTGTCCAGTTATGGCGCGCCCGAAGGGACTCGAACCCCTGACCTTCTGATTCGTAGTCAGACACTCTATCCAGCTGAGCTACGAGCGCACATCGCTGTTTGGAACGTCGTTCTCAACAGCTTTATTAGTATAGCGCATTTCCCGGGGAAAGTCAAGGGAAAAATCAAATATTTTCAGTCTTTTCCGACGGGGTGTCCTCCGGCGGCTGGGGCATGTCCTCTTCTTTTACCGAGCGGACCCGCACCAGACACGACAGCGGCGGCAGACAGCCGTTTTCATCCAGATAGCCGATCAGCGTGTAGCTGTTCTTCCACCAGGGCGCCACCGGAATCTGCGAGGGAGTGTCCCCCTGGTTGACCGCCACCATCAATTCCTGCCCGGCGCCGCGGCGCAGATAGGAGATGGTGTGGCCGTAGGCCATCAGGGGTTCAAAACTGCCCTCCCGCAGGCATGGGCAGCTGCCGCGCAGGGCGCCGAGGCGCTGGTACCAATCGAGCAGTTCTTTGTTCTCCTGCCCCCAGGGGTAACAGGTGCGGTTAAACGGATCGCGGTATCCCTGCACCCCGGCCTCGTCGCCGTAGTATACGCACGGCACACCGGGCAGGGTGTACTGCATCACGGCCGCCAGCTTCATCAGGGTGATGCCGCGGCTGTACTGCTCGGGCGTCATGTGGGTCACGCTCTGCCAGTCACGGCCGCGGTTCCCGGCGGGCTCGCCGGCCAGCGCGGTGATGGCACGGTCCGTATCGTGGGTGCCAATATGGTTCATCAGGATGCGGATCACATGGGGCGGATAGTTTTCCAGCACGTTCAGGATGATCTCCATCATATCCGCCGGGTTGCTGCCCCGCAGAAAGCCCAGGATCGCGTCGCGGAAGGGGTAGTTCATCACCGAGTCCAGCTGACCACCCAGCAGGTACCGGCGGCGCACACCGTAGGCCGATTTGTTGCTGGCATCCTCCCACACTTCACCCAGGACCACCGCTTCGGGGTCCTCGGCTTTGGCGGCGGCATTCATATTGTCCAAGAATTCATCCGGCAATTCGTCGGCAACATCCAGCCGCCAGGCGGATGCCCCCCGGCGCAGCCAGGTGCGGCAGATACCGTTTTCCCCGTTGATATATGTGTTGAAGGAGGAATTGGTCTCTGTCACGTTGGGGAGGGTGGGGAACCCCCACCAGCAGTCATACCGATCGGGCCACTGATGAAAGGTATACCAGGAGTAATACGGGCTGTCCTGGGATTGGCAGGCACCGGCTGAGGGATACCGTCCCTCTTTGTTAAAATATACACTGTCGCTGCCGGTGTGGCTGAATACTCCGTCCAGCATCAGGCGAATTCCCATGGCGCGGGCCTTTTCGGCCAAGCGACGGAAGTCCTCCTCCGTACCCAGAACCGGATCAATGCGGGAGTAGTCCGCCGTGTCATACCGGTGGTTGGAGTGGGATTCAAAAATAGGGTTGAGGTACAGACAGGTAACGCCCAGCTTTTTCAAATAAGGCAGCTTTTCCTCAATCCCCCGCAGATCACCGCCGAAGAAATCCTTGTTCAAAACCTCGCCCCGCTCATTGGGACGCCATTCGGGTTCTTCCAGCCAACCCTCGTGAAAATGCCGGTCCCCGGGGACTCCGGCCTTCTCTGTGCCGGAGGAGAAAAACCGGTCGGGGAAAATTTGATACAGAATTCCGCCCGCCAGCCAGTCCGGTGAGACGTAATCATGGCGGTACACGGTCAGCTGCCAGCGTTCGCCGCCGCCCAAAACGGCTTCTCCGCCCATCACCCGCGACAGGCGGATGGGCCCGCGCCAGGAGATGATTTCGAAATAGTAGAAGAACAGGCCGGGTTTTTCCGGCGTGTAGTCGCACTCCCACCATTCGTTAAAGTTGTCCTGCTGGCCGCACCAGTACAGCTCGCCGCGGTATACCAGGCCGGCATCGTTCTCCACAATCAGAGAAGCAGCGGAAACGCGCAGATTGCGCGGAAGATTGATTTTGAAGTGAATGTTGGTTCCATCTGCCACGGCCCCGGTAGGACAACGGTAGATCGAACTGCGCGAGTTGAACATAGGAAGGTCCGTCCTTTATCATAATCAAGCGGCCGGGCAGACAAAAGGCGGCTGTCGGCCGCCTCTTATCTGCTGTCCGCCGGAAATTTCGGTCCCGGTTTTATTTCTCGGGGATGGGGGATGCAAACCAGATATTGTCCGCATACTCGCGGATGGCGCGGTCGGCAGCGAAAATGCCGGCATTGGCCGTGTTGATCAGGCCCATGCGGGTCCAGGCCGTGGGATCGCTGCGGTACAGGTTCTGGGCTTTCTTCTGTGCCGTGCTGTAGGATTCAAAATCAGCCATGACCATATAGGGATCGGAATTGGTCAGCGAGTTGTAGATTTCCTCAAAGGTCACACCGCCGATCCCGTGCTTCAGTTCTTCCACGGCACGGTAAATATCGGTGTTGTTCTCCACATAGATGCGGGGATTGTAGCCGCGCTTGAGGGAGTTAACCTCCGGCGTGGTCAGACCGAACAGGAACATATTCTCGCTGCCCACGGCATCGTGAATTTCCACATTGGCGCCGTCCAGGGTGCCCAGGGTCAGGGCGGAGTTGATCATGAACTTCATGTTGGAAGTACCGCTGGCTTCCGTGCCGGCCAGGGAGATCTGCTCGCTGATTTCCGCAGCGGGAATCATCAGCTCCGCCAGCGAAACCGAGTAGTTCTCCATGAATACGACCTTCAGCTTCTGGTTGACGCGGGGATCGTTGTTGATCACGTTGCCCAGCGTTACGATAAAGCGGATCATCTGCTTGGCGAAATAGTAGCCCGGCGCGCTCTTGGCCCCGAAGAAATAGGTATGGGGCACATAGTCGGCGTTGGGATTCTCGCGCAGCCACTGGTATTCGGCCAGAATGTGCAGGGCGTTCATGTGCTGGCGCTTGTATTCGTGCATGCGCTTGACCTGCACGTCAAAAATCGAATCGGGATCCAGGGTAAGGCCGTTTGCCTTCTTCACATAAGCGGCCAGCCGCTCTTTGTTCTCGCGCTTAATCTGCTGCATACGGGCGAGAACCGAGGCATCATCCTGATAGGCCATCAGCTTTTTCAGCTCGTCGGCGTGATAAATATATCCGTCGCCGATCAATTCGGTGATCAGCGAGGCCAGGCCCGGGTTGGCCTGATTCAGCCAGCGGCGGTGTGCAATGCCGTTGGTCACGTTGGTGAACTTTTCGGGCATGACGGTGTAGAAATCATGGAAGACCGAGTCCTTCAGAATCTCGCTGTGCAGGGCCGATACACCGTTGACATGGTGGCTGCTCAGCACGGCCAGGTTCGCCATCTTGACGTATCCATCATTCAGCGGCGCCATGCGGCCCACTTTATAGCCGTCCACACCACGGTTGTGCATATCGGCGCAGAAGCGGCGGTTGATTTCCTCTACAATCTGATACACGCGCGGCAGATGGAACTTGAACAGATCCACGCCCCAGCACTCCAGTGCTTCGGCCATAACCGTGTGGTTGGTATATCCTACCGTGCGGGTCACGATGCTCCAGGCGTCGTCCCAGGTGTAGCCGCATTCGTCCAGCATAATGCGCATCATCTCGGGGATGACCAGTACCGGGTGCGTATCGTTCAGGTGGATGGCGGCGCACTCGGGCAGATCATCGAGGGACGTGTGCTTCATCAGATGGCGGCGGATGATATCCTGAATGGTGGCCGAAACCAGGAAGTACTGCTGCATCAGGCGCAGGCTTTTGCCCTCGGCGTGATTATCCTCAGGGTACAGAACCTTGGTGATCACCTCGGCCATGGCGTCGCGCTCCATGGCGCGCATATAATTGCCGGAGTTGAACAGGCCCATGTCAAAGGCGTCGGCCTGGGCCTTCCACAGGCGCAGACGGGCAACGCCCTTGCCGTCCTTACCGGCCACATACATATCGTAGGGGACGGCCGTCAGTTCGGTGTAGTCCTTGTGCTGGATGGCGTGGAAGCCGTTATTCCAACTTTCCTCCACATGGCCGTCCAGCCGGATGGTCACCGAGGATTCGGGCACTTCCTGCAGCCATACACGCCCGCCCGGCAGCCAGAAATCGGGCAGCTCGGTCTGCCAGCCCTCTACCAGCTTCTGGCGGAAAATGCCGTATTCATACCGCAGGCTGTAACCCATGGCGCTGTATCCCTGGCTGGCCAGACCATCCAGGAAGCAGGCGGCCAGACGGCCCAGACCGCCGTTGCCCAGACCGGCATCGGGCTCCTGCTCAAACAGGTTGTCGAGCTTGATGTCCATCTCCTCCAGGGCCGTGCGGAACGTGTCCTCCAGATTCAGGTTGAAAAGAGTATTGCGCAGGGAACGTCCCATCAGGAATTCCATGCAGAGATAGTATACACGCTTGGTCCCGGTCTGATCGGCCTTTTTCCGCAGTTCGCCGTAGCGCTGGATCATCATGTCGCGCAGGATCAGGGCGCAGGATTTATAAAACTGCTCGTCCGTGGCGTTTTCGGGGCTTACGCCGAAATTGTGCGACAACTTATCCACGATCATGGATTTGATCTGAGAAGAAGAAACCTCAAAATTCATAGCAATACCTCCAAAACATGTGCGTGCAATCGCGGCATTTAAAAAAAGCAATTGTGAGAAGTTACAAAATACAGGGGAAAATCAGGGGGTAATAAAAACTGCGTGTAACCCGCAGGCCGCATGAACGCATATTAACGTATAATAAAGTATATCGGATTTCTTTGCAGATAGCAAGTCGGAACGCGAGAAAAAAGCAAGAAGATGGAAAAATTCGTGATTTTGCCGGAAAAACTGTGAATTTCAAAGCGGCGGGGCTTTTTTCTTCCGGCAAAATGCCGTATAATAAAAGAATCAAAACAGCGGGAGACGGTTCCCACAGGAAGGACGGAGTGACACAATGGGCAAAAACAGGGTGAAGCTGAATGTGTGCGGAATCTCCTGCGCACTGCTGACGGAGGACGAGCAGGAGTATGTGGGGAAGGTTGGAAAAGAAGTGGAAGGGGCGATTTTAACGCTGACCTCACAGAATGAGGGCCTTTCCCTTGTGAAGGCCGCCATTGTAACGGCCCTGAGCTTTTGCGATGAAAAGCACAAGCAGGAGGAGCTGACCGAGGGGATGCGCGCCCAGGTGCGCGATTATCTCAGCGATTCCTCCCGCGCCCGCATGGAGGCGGACGAGGCGAGGAGGGAGATCGAGCGCCTGAAAAAGGAGATTGAGACGCTGCGGGCCCGGCTCGAACAGCAGAAGAGCGGCGGCGGGGAAGAAGAACAGGTACCGGTGAAAAAGCCCAACGGCGAGGCGCCCACCCCGGTGCGCTCCAGTTTTTATAATCCCCTGCACCGGGATGTGACCCCGGAGCAGGAGGGCTTTATGAGCTTTTTCGAGAAAAAAGAGAACGGGGAATAAGTGGTTTACAAAACGGCTGCCCTGCCGGTTTTGCGGTGCAGGGCAGCCGTTTTTCCGGCAGTGGGCAGAGGGACAAGGAGAGAAAAGATGGGGAACGAAGAAAAAATGGCCCGGACTCCGGAAAAAATCCGGGTGCTGGCCCCGGCCGGCGGGATGGAGGCCCTGCAGGCGGCGGTGCGCGCCGGTGCCGACGAGGTGTATCTGGGGGCGGATCTGTTCAGCGCCCGGGCCGGTGCGAAGAATTTCACCCGGGAAGAGCTGGGACAGGCGGTGCGGTACTGCCATGAATACGGGGTGCAGGTGCATCTGGCGGTCAATACCCTGCTGACGGATGACGAGCTGCCCCGGGCTTTGGAATTGATCGAATACGCCTGCACTTTGCCGGTGGATGCGCTGATTGTGCAGGATATCGGGCTTATATCCCTGGTGCGCCGGGCGGCCCCGGGCATGAGCGTGCACGCCTCCACCCAGATGAGCCTGCACACCCCGGCGGGGGTGCGGTGGGCGCAGCGGATGGGGTGTACCCGGGTGGTGCTGGCCAGGGAGATGTCCCTTGACGAAATCCGGCAAACGGCTGCTCTGGCGCCGGGGGTCGAATTGGAGGCCTTCTGCCACGGCGCGCTGTGCATGTCGGTCTCCGGTCAGTGCTATTTCAGTGCCGTGCTGGGCGGCCAGAGCGGGAACCGCGGCCGCTGCAAGCAGCCGTGCCGCCTGCCGTTTGCCGCGCCGGACGGAACCGGCCATGATCTCAGCCTGAAGGACCTGTCGCTGATCGGCCGGCTGGAGGAGCTGCGCCGGGCGGGGATCTGTTCGGCCAAAATTGAGGGACGGATGAAACGGCCCGAGTATGTGGCGGGCGCCGCGGCGGCCTGCCGCCGGGATGCGGACGGCCTTCCTGTTTCCCCGCAGGATCTGCGGGATTTGCAGGCGGTGTTCTCCCGATCCGGGTTTACGGCCGGGTACCCCGACGGGGAACGGGGCCGCCCCATGTTCGGCACCCGCACCTATGAGGATGTGACCGGGGCCACCCGGGAAGTGCTGGGCCATATGCGTGAATTGTACCGCACCGAGCGCCAGAAGGTGCCGGTGGATATGGTACTGACCGTGCAGGAGGGGGAACCCCTGACGCTGGCCGTGCGCGATGCGGACGGATTTTCGGCCTTTGTCTCCTCCGATACGGCGGCCGAAACGGCCCGCACCCGCCCGCTGGAGGAAGAGCGCTGCCGGGAGCAGCTGGAAAAGCTGGGCGGTACCCCGTTTTTGCCCGGGGAGATCGTGTGTGAGATCAGCCCCGGGGCTGCGGCGCCCATCTCGGCGGTGAACCGCCTGCGCCGGGAGGCGGTACAGGTGCTGATTGCCCGGCGGCAGAACCGCTCTCCGGTTCCGTTTGAAAGCCCCCGCTGTCCAAAACCGGGGAATGCCTCCCCGACTTTGGGAAAAAAGCTGCCGCTGCGGGCCCATTTCCTGCGGGTTTCCCAAGTGCCGGATCTGGCCGCCCGGTGTGAGCGGGTTTATCTGCCGCTGGAAACCCCGTTGGAGGACCTGGAGGCTCTGCGGGAAAAGGGAATCCCGGTGGGCTGCGAGCTGCCCCGTGCCTTTTTCGGCGGGGAGGAAGTGGTCCGCCGTCAGCTTCAGCAGAAAAGAGAGGCCGGATTTTCAGAGGTGTGGTGCGGTACGCTGGGCGCCCTGGCCCTGGCGCAGGAGGAGGGAATGCGGATTCACGGGGGCTTCTCGCTGAATGTGACCAACACGGCCTCGCTGCAAAAGCTGGAAGAACAGAAGATTCTCTCTCAGGAGCTGTCCTTTGAACTGACCGCCGCGAAAGCGGCCCGGATCGGCGGAACGATTCCCCGGGGCCTGCTGATTTACGGACGGCTGCCGCTGATGCTGTGCCGCAACTGCCCGATTGCCAATGCGCCGGGCGGCTGCCGCCATTGTGAGAAACCCCAGAGCCTTGTGGACCGGAAGAACACCCATTTCCCGGTGATTTGCCGGGGCGGCGGCGCCAGCCGTCAAATTGAGGTGCTGAACAGTGTGCCGCTGAGCATGACGGACCGGCTGGAGCAGCTGTCCGGGATCCATTTCGGAGTTTTGCGGTTCACCGTGGAAAACCGTGTGGAATGTGAAACCGTTTTATCCTGTGCGCTGGCGGGTTCGCCGGTGCCGGAACGCAGTACCCGCGGGCTTTTTGTCCATGGCTGGCAGGAAAGTTGAAAACTCGGTTGAAAATGTTAAAACTTGGGGGAAACCCCGAGGAAAACCGGTGGAAAGAGATACGAAACAGGAGAAGACAGATGGAGACATTATGGTTGAAACGAGTGCGCCCGGGGGCGGTTCTGCCCCGGCGGGCCACCCCGGGAAGTGCAGGGATGGATGTGTGCGCCTGCATCGAGGAACCGGTTACGATGCAGCCCGGGGAGCGGACGGTGATCCCCTGCGGTTTTTCTGCCGCCATTCCCGCAGGATGGGCGGGCTTTCTGTTTGCCCGCAGCGGGCTGGGAGTGCGCCGGGGCATCACCCTTTCCAATGGGGTGGGCGTGATCGACAGCGATTACCGTGGGGAGATCTGCGTGGGGCTGATCAATCAGTCCAGGGAGAGTTATACCATTGCCCCCGGCGAGCGGATTGCCCAGCTGGTGCTGCTGCCCGTATGGATGGGCACGGCCGCGGAAACCGGCGAATTGGAAGACACACTGCGCGGGGCGGGCGGATTTGGCTCGACCGGAGAGCGGTGACGAAAAACGGGAAAAGAAGGAAGGAAAAACCATGAAGAAGGG
>JBJEQH010000190.1:0-8167 GCA_051881655.1 Candidatus Heritagella sp.
GGTTATGAAGTAACCAACTTATAAAATTTGAGCTTTTAACTCAATCAATAAGGCAACGCAAGGTTGCCAATCGGCAGTGGACCCGGCTGTCCGTATGGCCTTAACTCCCTGACGGAGTGGTCCAGAACAATTGCTTTGAAAAGACTCCTGAATTTATCCTTCCAAAATCGGGTAAATTTTATCATAATAAAGCAATATTGTCAAGTGTCGAATTCTGTCAACGGCGGTCTCCCGCCCTCATACCCGATGATGTCATTCTTTTGGATTCCCCGGGGCAAAAGAGCGGGGCCGCACCTTGCCGGAGAGGCAGGCTGAGGGGAGGGGATAAAAAATGGGTCACTCAACGATCGGTTGAGTATTTTTCGTATTTTCCCGCAGGCGGTTATTGCCATTGCCCCCGGTTCCCGGTATGATAAGGATAAAGGAGGGCTGCACATGATTGACAGCGAAAAAATCGGAAATTTTGTTATGAGCCGGCGCAAGGCGCTGGGAATGACCCAGCAGCAGCTGGCAGATCAGCTGCATATCTCTTTTCAGGCGGTATCGAAATGGGAGACGGGAGCCGGCTGCCCCAATGTGGAGATTCTGCGTCATCTGGCCATTGCCCTTCAGGTATCGGTGGATGAGATTCTGACCGGCAGTGAAAAAGAGGAGGGGCTGTCCTACAAAAAAGCGGGGGTGGATATCACCTATACCGATACAATCAAACAGGAAATGGCCCGGTATCTGGATACGGGGAATCCCCGTGTTCTGAACCGCCTGGGGGCGTTTGCCTCTCTGTATGATATCCGGTTCCCTAAAATCAAAGAGCCGGTCCTGGTGTTGAAATCCGAGGAGCCCGGCTCGAAACAGAAGCTGGCCATGGAATACGGTTATACGGAATCCATCTGTCATGATATGATTAACCATCTGGTCAATGATATTGCGGTGATGGGTGCCACCCCCTTGGCAGTACTGGATACGATTGTGTGCGGGAATGCGGAAAAGGACACGATTCAAACCCTGGTGCGGGGTATATCCGATGCCTGCCGGGAAAACGAGTGCGTTCTTGTGGGGGGCGAGACCTCTATCCAACCGTTGGTGGTCGAACCGGGAACGTATGTGCTGACCTCCAGTATTGTGGGAATTGTGGACCGGGATCAGGTGATCGACGGTTCCCGTGTGCAGGAAGGAGACGTGGTACTGGCGGTGGAATCCAACGGACTGCACACCAATGGCTATTCCCTGGTGCGGTTGTTTATGGAGAAAATGCCCCAGAGAAAGTGGGACAAAATTGACGGTGTGCCTTTTATCGAGCAGATTATGAAACCCCACCGGGCGTACTATAAAACCATAAAGGAACTGTTTCCGGAAAGAGTGATTCACGCCATGGCTCATATCACCGGCGGTGGGATTGAGGGGAATTTGTGCCGGGTGATCCCGGATGGCCTGTCCGCTGTGATTGATTTATCCAAAATTGATATTCCCGGTATATTCCGGTATATCCGCAATTACGGACGGATTGAGGACGGGGAAATGCTGCATACCTTTAACTGCGGCGTCGGATTGATTTTGGTAACCAGTGAACAGAATAAGGAAAGGGTAAAGCGCCATATCCAAAAGGAATACGGCTGCTATGAAATCGGAAAAATCCAAAAAGGCGGGAAAAAGGTGGAGTTCCAAAACCGCCTGAACTGGCTTTGAAAAGGGCAGAGCTTTGCGCGCACCGTCCGGGAAAAAGGAAAATACTCTGAAAAAATGAGAGGAAAAGGGTTGCTGCTATGGTATACGGAGTATGCCGGGAACAGGGCCCTTTTCTTTTATTTGCAGCGAGAGGTAGGAAATTCAAAAACGGTATGCTATAATCAGAGAAAACAGCCTGGAATTTGAGGAGGAGAAGAGAATGGCCCTTACCGTGATGATTCTTTACAGCGGCGAAAACGGAAACGCAAGAAAATTTGCCCAGGAGATGGTTTCCTCCGGTGTGGTGGCGGATATCCGCCGGGAAGAGGGGAACCTTCGATACGAGTACTTCATTCCCATGGAAGAGGAGAATACGGTTCTCCTGATCGACAGCTGGAAGGACCAGTCTTCCCTTGACCTCCATCATGCATCCCCGATGATGGCACAGATTTGCAGACTGCGGGAGAAATACGGCCTGCATATGCAAGTGGAGCGGTACCGGTCCGATGAAGCGGGCATTCCGGACGCGGACCGGGCATTTATCAGGGAGTGAGGGGATCGCTTTTGCTTTCAAAACCGGTTGGACGAAAGGGTCTTCCCGGTTTTCCAAGGAAAAAGGACGGCTTTGTTTACAGGAGGAGAAAAAGATGATTTTTGATGCGAACAGCCTGCAATGGACAAGAGAACCACAGGATTTTTGGATCCGGGACGGGAAGATTGGGATTACGACAAAACCGCACACGGATCTGTGGCAGAGAACCTATTATCATTTCCGCAATGATAACGCGCCTGTGCTGCAGATGGAAACGGAGGAGAAGTATTTCTCCTTCCTTGTGAAAACGGACTTTTCCCAAAGCCACCATCGGTTTGACCAGTGCGGAATTGTGATGTATCTGGACAGCGAGAACTGGCTGAAGGCCTCGGTGGAATTTGAAAACGAGCAGTTTCAGCATCTGGGGTCGGTGGTGACCAACGGGGGATACTCGGACTGGGCAACGACGGCAATTCCCGCGGACGTGAAGACCATGTGGTATCGGTTCAGCCGCCGGGAGGATGATTACTGCATCGAATGCTCGGGTGACGGGCGTGATTTCAGCCAGATGCGCGTGTGCCATATGGCCAGGGGCGGCGGGAAAATCCGCTTCGGTCTTTACGCCTGCAGCCCGGAGGATTCCTCGTTTACGGCGGTATTCTCCGATATGAAGATCACCGAATGCGTCTGGAAAGCCCACGATGGTCAGGCGCCGGATGAAGAATAAGCCGGACAGGCACCTTTATAAACAAGATGGAATGTGTAAGGAGATGCATACGGTGAGTAATTTACTGGGATATAAGGATTTGCCGCAGGAGATAGTAAATCAGATTAACAGTGTCGTGGCTATATGGAAAAAGCATATGGGAGAGGACCTGATTGGTGTCTATCTGCATGGCTCCATTGCACTTCATGCCTTTCGTCCGGAATCGGGGGATATTGATTTACTGGTAGTTGTGAAGGATTCGCTTGAAACCGAAAGAAAGCTTGAAATTGCAAAGGATATCATGGAAATTGACGGAAAACCATGTCCTCTTGAAATGTCCGCCATCAAACAGACGGATGCAATGAACTGGAAAACGCCGGGAAACTGTGTGTTTCATTACAGTGATTTCTGGACGGCGAAGTATATGGAACGGTTTGAAAATCCGGATTTTGAAGTATATGTGGCAGACCATGAATTTCCGGATGCCGATGTGACCAGCTATATCAAGCTGCTTAAGCAATGCGGAATTGTATTGTATGGAAGAAAAATTGAGAAAGTATTTGCGGATGTTTCGGATGAGGATTTCTGGTCGGCCATCAGTGCCGATGTGGATGAATATGATTTTCATGCCTACAATGCCAGATACTTTGCCAGCAATGTTTTGATATTGGGGAGAATTCTGTCATTCAAGAAAGAGAAAAGGATATTGTCAAAGTACGAGGGCGGCCTTTGGATGAGAGAGAATGTTCCTGAGAATTTACAATATCTGCCGGAGCTTGCCATGAAAATATGGTTTGAAGGGGAGGAACACGTACTCCCGGAGGAAGACCTGGATCAATTGCGCGACTATCTTGTCCGTGAGATAAAAGCTCCGTGAATTATGAATAGCGAAGGTGGTATATTCCTTTTTGTGCCCATTGCCATTTCCTTTGCGGATCCGTCCCTTCCGGCACTCCGAACCATCAGGCACGGCCTCCACAAACTTTTTACCAATTTTCTGCTTCGGCTGAATCGAGAAGACAATGGGAAAACCTGTGTCTGATCGTGATGCTGAAATTGCGGTGAAACCGTTTGGAACTGCTTATTACTTATAAGATAGTAAAGGAATTACCCAAGGTATGAGCGGCAGCCCGATCATCCAGGATGGAAAGCTGGTGGGTGCGGTGACGCACGTTCTTGTGAACGATCCGACGAGAGGGTATGGGATTTTTGGAAACATATCGGACGGCGGCATCGCAGAAACTTTGACAGAGGCACTTTGCCTCTGTCTTTTTTGGTATGATGGAAATATAAGAGGGAGGGGTGCAAAACGAAAAAGGTGATAGGGTGGATTTTGGTTATTTTAGGTGGGTTCTTTTGTATGGACGGTGTCATATGCATTCCTGTGGCATTGACTGCGGACGATATAGAATGGGGAGAGCGCATATTCATATTGGTATGCTTTATAGTTTTGGCCTTTGCCGGCGGTATGATCTGCTGGAAAGGGTTTAAGATGAAGGCAGGAGAAACGAAAAGAAATCGATCTCACGGGAATTCGCCGGTGCCTGCTGCCAAGCCAACTGAATGGATGACATCCCAGTTGCCAGCCCTGTACTTACAGGAGAACCATATGGTTTATCGGGATAATTATATCAGGCGTCTGGAAAGCATTGGTTTTGAAAAGAGAGATGCAGAAAAGATGTTTGATTTTGAGAGTGAAATAATCCGTAAGTACGGTAAGCAATATCTGTTGAATCCTGCGTTTACAAAACTGTGGTTTTTCGGTCTTAAACAGCCATTCTTCCAACAGTATCCCAAAACGAAGGAAGATATTCTTAAAGAGCGATATCTGACGGTGAGCGAACTGTGCAAAATCATTGACGAAGCGGAATGGCATTTCTGGAATAGCCACGAAAAAGAGCTTTCCGATGACGTGTGGAGAGAAATCTGTGAATGGCGTCTGAAGGGGCCGGGAGCCGAATTTGCGATCCGATATTTTGAGATGATTGAGGAAGCGACGGGTATTCCGGAAGAAAGTATTGCAAAATTATCCTCAGAACAGGGGAAACATTTAAGTCGGTATAAATGGCGTTAAGTTTGTACAGGCAGCCCTGTGGATATCTCTGAAAAATAGAGGAGAATCGTGATGGAATACCGAAGAACCCCCAAAGACATGATTTTTACAAATCAAGGAGTTCAGGATTGATGATAAAAATACTTTTTGTTTGCCACGGCAATATCTGCCGTTCGCCCATGGCGGAATTTGTGATGAAGGATCTGGTGCAGAAGGCCGGGTGTGCCGATGAGTGGGAAATTGCCTCGGCGGCGGTGAGTCGGGAGGAGATCGGCAACCCGGTTCACCCCGGTACCCGGGAGAGACTGCGCCGGGAGGGGATTTCCACCGCGGGAAAGTGGGCAGTTCAGATGACCCGCGGGGACTATGAACGGTACGACTGGCTGATCGGAATGGATACATCGAATCTGTGCTGGATGCAGCGAATTACCGGAGGAGATCCCCATCATAAAATGAGCCGTCTGTTGGAATGGGCCGGAGAAAACCGGGATGTGGCGGACCCGTGGTACACGGGCGATTTCGAGCAGACCTATCGCGATATTGACCGCGGCTGCCGCGCACTGCTGAAAAAAGCGGGAGGAGTGGAAAAATGAGCAGGTATACGCTGTTTTGGGAGAGCCCCATCGGGACGCTGACGCTGGCGGAAGAGGACGGAGCCCTGACCTTTCTCCTCTTTGGTAGGGAGGAACTCCCGGGACAAGAGCAGGAGACCCCCCTGCTGCGCGAGACGGTGCAGCAGCTGGAGGAATACTTTTCCGGGAGCCGGCAGGTCTTTACGATACCGCTGCATCCCAGAGGAACGCCCTTTCGGGAGAAAGTGTGGGCCTCCCTGCGGGAGATTCCCTATGGAGAAACCCGCAGCTATGGGCAGCTGGCGGAAATGGTGGGGCAGCCCCGTGCCGTGCGGGCGGTGGGCGGTGCCAACCATCACAACCCCATCGCCATCCTGATTCCCTGTCACCGTGTGATCGGGGCCGACGGTTCGCTGACCGGATATGGCGGGGGAATGGACAAAAAGGAGTTTTTACTCCGTCTGGAGGGAAGCCTCCTGTAACAAAAAACACCGGATGAATTTTCCGGTGTTTTTCTTTGGGCTTTTTTACAAAAAGGGGAGGAAGGTAAGCTGCGCGGGGACCGAGAGGACGGGATTGGACAAAAATTCCTCCTGAAGAAGGGAGAGGTTTTCGTCGGAATACTCCATCTCCTTGGACCACAGCTTTGCCGTATCAATCCGGTCGGACAGAGTACAGCGGCCGCTCCCGGCAAAGCGGGAAAGATCCAGCAGAAATACGGTCTGGATACAGAGAAGGGACTGCTGCAGCACCGAGAGAAGGTCACAGTCGAATACGGGTCGGAACCAGAAGCGGAACAAACTGTAGCACAGCAGCTTTTCATAACCGGCCGCAGAGGGAAGGGCCCGCCGGAAATCCGGCAGCGCCGCCTGGAGTTTTCCTTCCCTCCAGCCGGCCTGCAGGGCTTTCAGTGCCCGGTCCCACACGGGGCCCAGGCTCTCGCAGCAGCCGAGAAGGGTCAATAAACCGGGCACAAAGGCACCGGGCTCCGGAGGCTGGTCGGGGAGGGAAACCGGTTCTCCGTCCAACTCCTCCTGCCAGGAGAGCCCCTTTTGCAGCAAAGCGGCAATGCGCTGCGGCAAGGGCCGACTGCGATCCTGTAAAATCGAAAAAGCCGTGGGGCGCCATTTTTCCAGCAAAAGCCGCCGCTGTTCTTCCGCCGGGGAGAGTTCTTCTCCCGGGGAGACCTCTTTCCCCAAATCATCCGTTTCCTCCTCCAAAAGAGTCAGCGGATCCTCATTTTCCAAAAGCAGGCGGCCGGCCGCTTCACAACACAGGCCCGGTCCCGTTTCACATACGGGCCCAAATATACCGCAAAAGCGCGGGTGATCGCGGCAGATTTGGCACAGATGCTCTTTTCCCAGCACCTGATAAATTTCGCACAGGTTTTCCCGGTCCAAAAACGGACAGCGCTCCTCTTCATCCAAAAGGAAAAAGAAGCGGCCGTTTTCCTCCCCGATACAGCGGCGCAGCCGGTCACCGAAAGGGCCGGGTACCTGCCGGTAAAAAGCGGCGGTATCGGGGTCGATATCAATTTCCCACCCCAGGCAGCAGTTGTCACGACAGCGACTGCCCAGGCAGGAGAAGCGGGAGAAAAAAGAGGGGGTGCGCATCCACAAGGAAAAAACCTCCTGTCCATAAAAGATCCCCTGTGCACATTCTGCACAGGGGATCTTGTTGTCCGGAAAAAAATTACATCAGATTTGAAATCTCATGGATCAGCTTGTCGCTCAGGTCATGGATCACCCGGCGGTATCCGTTCAGGCAGCGAAGCAGCCGCGCCACCTCTTCCTCCGGAATGTCCAGAGCGTGCAGGCAGATGGAGGCATACGCCACCGTGCGGTCCATCACGTCGATATCCTTATAGATAATTCCGCTGCCAAGATAGTTGCGCATCGCACCGGTAATACCCGCGCAGCGCAGGAACAGCTCCCCATGGGTCAGGTTCGAGCGATAATAGGCCAGGCATTTCTGCAGATGCTCGGTCTGGGATTCAATGATCTCATTGCACAGCTCGTCGGAGGTATAGCACAGATAATAAATTTCATGCAGGTGGGTGTGCTTCTGGCACATGGCCAGCTGTACGCCGCAGGCCACCAGATACTGCATCAGCGGAGACTCATCCACAGATACGGAATCATGGCAAATCTCATACTGCTTATCGAAAATAGGCTGAATCAGGGAACGGAGAATATCCTCCTTATTGCGGAAAAAGTGATAAATGCTGCCGGTAACGGCATCACTCTCATCTGCAATCTGCCGGATCTGGGTATTATGGTAGCCGTTTTCGAGGAAGAGTTTAAATGAAGCGCGCATTATACGACTCTTAGTAGCATGAATTTTTTCCATATCGATCTGTCTCCTCTTTTAATAAGTAAACCATAGTTATATTTTCATTTTACACATTTCGGTTCGTAAGTCAATAGGTACGTACGATTTTTGAGGGAAAAACAAAAAATTTTGAACGGAAACGTATAAAGAAAAAAGAGAGTTTCTTCTTTTTATCCAAAATTCACCAAATAGGAAAAACCGGGCCGGAAACAGCGCAGAAAAGCGGGGGTAGATCCCATTTCTTGCGCATTCTGAATGAAAAATTCTGCCTCTATTCAGGATTGACAATCGGAGAGAGGAACGGTATAATC
>JBJEQH010000191.1:0-8149 GCA_051881655.1 Candidatus Heritagella sp.
AATCGGCCTGTACCCCGCAGATGGGACAGACATAGCCCTCCGGCAGTTCATCTCCCTCATAGACATAGCCGCACACGCTGCATACCCATTGGGTGGGCCCGGCCGAGGCCGGTTCCTCCATGGCGGGAGCGGGAGCCTCCTGCTTTTTAAAATGGCTGGCATCCATTCCGCACAGCGGGCAGGTAAAGCCATCCGGCAATTTCTCCCCCTCGTAGACGTAGCCGCACACATCGCACACCCAGCGGGCTCCGGGGGCGGGGGCCTCCTGCTCCGTCTGCTCCCGGAAATAATCGGCCTGTACTCCGCAGATGGGACAAACATAACCCTCCGGCAGCTTCTCCCCTTCATAGACATAGCCGCACACACTGCACACCCAGCGCTTGCCGGCCGGAGCCGAAGCCGGCTCCTCCTCCTGATAGGTCGGGGCATTTTTGGGGCTCTTCCCCTTGATGACCTTGTGATAATAAGCATACGTCATGGGATCTCCGGCGATTTCATGCGGGAATACGCCGGCATCCTCCACTTCCCCGAGGAAAACCGTGTGGGTCGAGGTTTCCATCCGGTCGATCACCCGGCATACCGCATACGCACAGGAATCGTGCAGCACCGGAATCCCTTCTTTTTCTTCGAAGGAAACCTTGTCATATTTGTCCGTATCGCGGGACGAGGAAAAACCGAATTTTCCGATCAGGGAAGGGCTGCTCTGTTCGCCCAGAATATTCACCGCAAATTTTCCGGTTTTTTCGATGCAGGAATGGGTGTAGTTATCCCGGTTCATGCTGACCGCCAGCGTGGCGGGAGAGGACGTGATCTGCATTACGCTGTTGGCCACGCAGCCCACATTCCGGTCCCCATCCTTGGTTGAAATGATATATACACCATAGGAAAGTGCATAAAACGCTTTTTTGTCCATTGAAACAGCCTCCTCAAAATGAGAATTATTCTTAATTTAGTTATACCACTTTCGCCGGAAAAGTCAAGGGGCCATTTCAAAAAATATAAAAAAGAGAGGAGAAAGTCACAAAAATAAAACAAATTGACCGTTTCCCCTCTGGAAATTCGTTCACAAAGTTGTTATACTATGAATAATAGCGGGATTCCTTTGAAAATCCCGTGTCTGCTTTTATGACAGGAGGATTTGGATAAACATGGCAAAACGATTTGTATGCTCGATGACCGAGCCCATTGTTCAGACGACCGCCGGAAAAATCCGCGGTTTCCAGTTGGACAGCACGTATGTATTTTATGGAGTGCGCTATGCCGTAGCCAAGCGCTTTCAGCCCCCGCAGCCGGTCGAACCGTGGGAGGGCGTGAAGGATACGCTTTCTTACGGTTTTGTCTGCCCGCTGCTCAAGCAGGAAACCCCCAGTGGTGAGGAGAAAATCCCCCACCGCTACTGGCCGATGGACGAGGACTGCCTGAATCTGAACATCTGGACCCAGAGCCTGAAGCCCGATGCCAAAAAGCCCGTGCTGGTATGGCTGCACGGCGGCGGATTTGTGGCCGGTTCGGCCATTGAACATGTGGCGTATGACGGCTTTAACATGAGCCAGTATGGCGACGCCGTGGTGATTTCGGTAAACCACCGCCTGAATGTACTGGGATACCTCGATCTGTCCCCGTTCGGCGAGAAGTATCAGAACTCCTGCAACGCCGGCAATGCCGACCTGGTGGCGGCCCTGCAGTGGATTCATGACAACGTGGCCAATTTCGGCGGTGACCCGGAGAATGTCACGATCTTCGGTCAGTCCGGCGGCGGCATGAAGGTATGGACCCTGATGCAGACCCCGGCTGCGGACGGTCTGTTCCAGAAGGGCATTATCCAGAGCGGCGTTGTCGAAGATTTCTTTGACGGAGAGGGCGACGGCCGCGAAGTGGTCACCGCCATGATGGAAGATCTGGGCGTTGAGGATGTGGAAGAGCTGGAGACCGTGCCCTATGCACAGCTGGCAGCCGCTTATCTGAAGGTCAGCCCCGCTATCGCTGCGAAGGGCGGATACATCGGCGGCCGGCCGAAGGCCAACGACTTCTATCTGGGCGACCCGCGCCAGATCGGCTTTACCGAGCATGCCAAGACCATTCCGGTGCTGATCGGCACCGTGCTGGGCGAATTCTCCTTTGGCCACGGCGTACCGTACAAATACGATATGAGCGAGGCCGACCAGATCGCCATGGTTGAGAAGAAATACGGCAAAGAGGAGAGCGCCAAGGTCATCGAGATGTTCCGGAAAGCCTATCCCGGCAAGTGCCTGACGGATGTATGCGTGCTGGATACCATGTTCCGTGCTCCGACGATTGACTTTATCGCCAAGAAGTCGGTCCATCCCGAGTCTCCCACCTATTCCTACATGTTCACCTATGAATTCCCGATTGACTCCGGCAAGGTGGCCTGGCACTGTGCGGAAATTCCGCTGGTGTTCCACAATGCTGAGCTGGTCCCGATTTACAACACGCCCGGTGTGACGGAAGTTCTGCAGGAGCGCGTATTCGGCGCCTGGATGAACTTTGCCCGCTATGGCAATCCGGGCAACGCCGCCCTGCCTGCATGGCCGGCGTGCGAAGACGGGGTGGAGAACACCATGATTCTCGACACCGACTGCGAAGTCCGCGTGAACTACGATCACGAGCTGGTTGCTACCTGCCTGCGGCTGGCCCCCGGCTCGCTGCACGACGAAGAAGACGACGCTCCGAAGATGCACTGAGTTTTTCAAAAAGGGTGGTTTCCGGCAGGAAGCTGCCCTTTTCCTTTTAAAGGCAGCAAAGCGGGAGCTCTTTACGGCTCTCCCAATGAACCGGGGAGTGCACCGTTGCCAGATCCCCGAAAAAAGAAGGAGAATGTACAATGAAAATTTATGTAAACGCAAACGCCGGGCACGATGGGAACGGCACCATCGACCGGCCCTTCCGCCGCATAAACGAAGCGGCCAAGGCAGCGCGGCCCGGTGACGAGGTTCTGGTGGCCCCCGGCGTTTACCGTGAATATGTCAATCCCGTTCATGCGGGCGAGGAAAACGCGCGGATTTCCTACCGCAGCACAACGCCGCTGGGCGCCGTGATTACGGGCGCCGAACCGGTGAAAAGCTGGAAGCATTACGAGGGAAATGTGTGGGTGTGCCGTATTCCCAACAGTATTTTCGGCAGCTATAACCCCTACATCACCTTTGTCTACGGCGACTGGTACTTTGCCAAAGCGGATAAGCACACGGGGTGCGTGTATCTCAACGACCGGGCTCTGTATGAGACCGCCACCCTCGCGGATTGTATCGAGGGCGGGGTGTATGCGTGCAGCTGGGTGCCGGAGGAATCGGTGTACAAATGGTACACCGAGCAGGATGAGGCCGCGGATGAAACCGTGATCTACGCCAATTTCCAGGGCCATAATCCCAACGAGGAAAACGTGGAAATCAATGTGCGGCGCGAATGCTTTATGCCCGCAGAAACCGGGATCGGGTATATCACCGTCAGCGGCTTTACCATCTGTAAAGCGGCCACCACCTGGGCCCCGCCCGCCGCGTTCCAGGATGGCATGATCGGGCCCCACTGGAGCCGGGGCTGGATCATTGAGGACTGCGATATCTCCAACAGTAAATGCGCCGGGATTTCGCTGGGCAAATATCTGGATCCCGACAACAACCACTACTTTACCTATAAGTACGTGAAAAGCCCCACCCAGATGGAGCGTGACGCTGTGTGCCGCGGCCAGTACCACGGCTGGCTGAAGGAAAAGGTCGGCGGCCATATCATCCGCCGCAACAACATTCACCACTGCGAGCAGGGGGGCATCATCGGCCGCATGGGCGGGGTGTTCAGCGTGATTGAGGATAACCACATCCACCACATCAACAACATGATGGAGCTGGGCGGCGCCGAAATTGCCGGCATTAAGATGCACGCCGCCATTGATGTGATCATGCGGCGCAATCACATCCACCACTGCACCATGGGGATCTGGTGTGACTGGGAGGCGCAGGGCACGCGCCTGACCCAGAATCTTCTCCACGACAACCAGCGCCCGGCGTTTGCCAGCCCTCTGAAGGGCGGCATGATGTCGCAGGACATTTTCGTCGAGGTCGGCCACGGCCCGACGCTGATCGACAACAACATTCTGCTCTCCGAGGCCAGCCTGCGCTTTGCTACGCAGGGCGTGGCCATGGTGCACAACCTGATCGCCGGCGCCCTTACCTGTGTGGGTGGGGGCACGGGTCCGCGGTATACCCCCTATCATATGCCCCACCGCACCGAGGTAATGGGCTTTATGACCATTCTTCACGGAGATGACCGGTTCTATAACAACATCTTTGTCCAGAAATGGCCCGGCGACGATGTGATCATCCCCCATGATTCGGACGACGGGTTTGACAGCGAGAACCGGAAGGCCGGAACCTGGATGTTCGACGAATATCCCACCTATGACGAATGGATCGCGCAGTTTGATTTCAGCAAACCCGCGGATATGAAGAAGCTGGAGCCCGCCCACGAGGGGCATCTGCCCGTGTGGTGCGAGGGCAATGTGTATCTGGGGGGCGCCGTACCCTGTAAGAATGAAAAGAACGGCCTGGTAGCCGCCGGGGATATCCGGCTGGAGCTGGTGGAAAAGGGCGGGCAATATTTCCTGTCGACCAATCTGTATGACTTTTTGGACGGCTTTACGGGCAGAATGGTCCATACCGATGTGCTGGGGAAAGCCTTTGAGCCGGAGGAAAAATTCGAGAACCCGGATGGAACCCCGATCCAATTCGATACGGACTATTTGGGCGGGCACCGCGGCCTTTCTGTGCTCCCCGGGCCGTTTGCCAGCGCAGACGACAGCAAAAAAGCGCTTTTGTAAACGATGACCGGTGCGGGGGCGTTCTCTGCCGCCGCCCGGCATCACCATTTTAAAGGAGGTATTCTCATGGAAAAAGCAACCGTTTACTTTACCCGAACCATCACCCCCGAGCAGATGATCCGGATGTACCACGCACTGGGCATCACCCTGGAGGGTCCGGTCGCCGTAAAGGTGCATTCCGGCGAAGTGGGAAACCAGAACTTTATCCGCCCCGCCTTTTTAAAGCCCATGATCGACTATGTGGATGGCACTGTGGTCGAGTGCAACACGGCCTATCAGGGAAAGCGCTACACCGCCGCCGACCACTGGGAGACCATGAAAAAGCACGGCTGGACAGACCTGTGCCGCGTGGATATCATGGATGAAGAGGGCGAAATCTCCCTTCCCATCCCCGGGGGTAAGCGCATCCAGGAGAATTTTGTGGGGAAGAACCTGGAAAACTACCGTTCCCTGCTGGTGCTGTCCCATTTTAAGGGGCACCCCATGGGCGGATTCGGCGGCGCGCTGAAGAACATCTCCATCGGCATCGCCTCTTCCCACGGGAAGGCCTATATTCACGGCGCCGGAAACCCGGCAGAGCTGTGGACCGCCGATCATGATTCTTTCCTGGAATCCATGGCGGACGCCGCCTCGTCCATTGTCACCCGTTTTCAGGGGAAATCCGCCTATCTGAACGTCATGTGCAACATGTCGGTGGACTGCGACTGTTGTTCCGTGGCCGAAGACCCCAAAATGGCGGATATCGGCATTCTGGCCTCGCTGGACCCGGTGGCTCTGGATCAGGCCTGTCTGGATTTGGTGTATCAGTCCGATGACCCGGGCAAGGGAGATCTGATTGAGCGCATCGAATCGCGCCACGGCATCCTCACCGTGGAAGCGGCCGCCGCACTGGGCGTGGGCAGCCGGGACTACGAGCTGATCGAAGTGAAATAACCGTTTCCCCATCGAAAAACCGGCCTGCTCCTTTTCGGGGCAGGCCGGTTTTTTGATGGATTGATTCAGCCGTTATAGTAGCCGTTTTCGCACAGCAGCAGAAAGCACGCATTCACTTCTTCATCCGAAAAAAGCCCGGCGTATTTTTTCCCGGTCACCAGCTCCTCCGGGCTGAGATCCAACCGCCCGGCCTGGCACAGGGGCTCGAACAGGTCCGACTCCTGCCCGCGGCGGAGCAGCTCGCGCATAACCGGTACCGCCCCCCGCTTCTGTACTTTTTGGAGGAAAGCGGCCGGGCGCACGCCCGCAATGGACGATGCCTTTTCCAGCCGGACCAGCAGTTCACGCTGAAAGGCTTCCTCCGGTTTTTCGGTTTGTTTCATGACCATTTCCTTCTTTCTGCGCGGGGAAAAACGCCGCCAATTTTATACGAATTGTACTTTTATGGATTTTCCACCTGATAGTATATCGTGTACTCCTCATAGCCGATCTCATAAAGCGGCCGGAAGACGAACCCAAAATCCTGATGAACGGTGTGGAACTGTACGTTCCAGTTGGTCCACTCGCGCTCGTTATGGGGGGCCAGCATGGTTTCCGGCTTATTGATATCGCCGTGCAGCAGCCGTGCCCCGCTCAGCCCGGCCAGCACCACCGGACCATACAGGAAGGCCACCGTATCCGGGGCATCATCCAGCGGGCAGCAGGTCAGTGCCTTCGGGAATTCCATCAGCAGGCAGTCGCCGTCCTGCCAATTGCGGCTTAATACCGCATATCCGTCCTCTTTTTGGAGATCCACCTTTTCGCCGTTGAGCAGGAACGCGGCCTCGCCGGCCAGCCAGCCGGGCAGACGCACCCGAAGTGGGAAGGAAACCTCCCCCTGCGGCAGGTGCAGGCGCAGGGTGTAGCTGTCGCTGTCCGGCAGCGTCGGATACTGGGCGCCCAGCCCGGTAATTTTCACGCACTCGCCGCCGCGGTCCGTCGCGGTCAGCTCCAGTGCGACCGGTTTTCCCTGTACGGCGGTTTCCAGCCGGTTGGGCACAAACTGGGCCAGGGTAAAGGTATCTTCCTTTCCACGGTACCAGATCCACTCGCGGTACCGGGAGGGACCCTGCACGGCGGTGCAGTGGCAGCACCAGAAATCCTCGGTGCGGCTGCCCCACTTCTTGTGGGAACCGGCCTCCAGCGGCTGATAATAGGTCACAATCCCCTATTCCTTGCTGATGGCATTGGTCAGAGAATCGTAGGTATCCTTCCAGAATGCCTGCGAATACAGGCCATTGATCAGATTGCGCTCGATATAGTCCAGGTATTCCTTCTCCCCGGTCTGCCGGTACAGGTAATCCGCCAGACGGATCATGTTGTAAACCACACAGTGTTCCTGATTATTGTGGTTCAGCCGGCGGGACTGGGTGTGAACCGGGGTCCAAATCTCCCCGGCGGTCTGCCCTCCGGTGGCAAAGGTGCCGCGATCGGTGACAGCCTGTTTCCAATAGGCCTTGACAATATTCAGATACCGCTCGTCCCCCGTGACCTCATACGCACGGGCACAGCCATGTACCTCCGGGACCGTCGCATTGGCGTGCATATTGGTCAGCACGTCCTCGCCGCGCAGCAGGGGCCCGGTCAGCCGCGGCCGCTCGTAGCGCTCCATCAACAGCTTGTGGTTCGGGTCGCCGGTCAGTGCATACAGATCAGCCCACATCTCCATCATGGCGCCGGTCTCCTCGGCGTCCATCATGTCGTTCATGGTCTCGCGGGGAACGTCATCGGTAAAGCGCAAAAACCATCCGGCGCAGTCCAGCAGCGTCTCTTTGGCCGTCTCATCTCCCAGGTACTGCCACACATCCAGCAGGCCCATCATCACCTTGTGGCACACATACTGCGGCGCCCAGAAACGCACACCGCGCTTGAGCTGGTACAGATACTTCTCCGGAATGGGGAAGGCCCAGCCGTTCCCGTTGGTCAGCTGGCAGCGGCGGATCTCTTTCACCACCCCACAGGCCCTGGCCTTCAGCACTTCATCCCCGGTCTCATCGTACAGCCGTGCGCAGGCGCTGAGCCAGTGCCCGGTGAAGGTGCCGCGGATATGGGACAGCGGGCCGTCCCATCCCCAGTGGATTTTTTCCGGCTTATCCACATGCCAGCCGCTGAGACCCGCTTCTGTGTAAAAAGAAAACAGAAGGTTCTCATCCTTCAGGGAGAGCAGATACTCCCGGTCAAAATTTTGCTTGCTCTTCGCCAGCGAGGGCAGCAGCTTTACCTGCCTGCCCAATGTCTCCTGCTTCACGTTGGTCATCCTTTCTTTTTCTTACAACTTCTCCCCTGGTATGGATCCCATACCCAGTCCCTTCATTGTAGCGAAAAGATACGGGGAATGCAAGACAAAAA
>JBJEQH010000192.1:0-7959 GCA_051881655.1 Candidatus Heritagella sp.
CGGATTGGGCAGGTGGATGCCCTTTTTCCCCGGTTTGAGGCGATGGGATATGAGTGCATGGGGGAGTTTGGGATTCCCGGCCGGCGGTATTTTCGCAAAGGCAGGGAGGAGCGGACCCATCACGTCCATATTTTTGATGAGCAGCACGAAGAGGATATTGTGCGCCATCTGGCCGTACGGGATTATCTGCGCACCCATCCTGCGGATGCAAAGGCGTATGCTCAGCGAAAAAGAGAATTGGCGGCCCGGTATCCGCTGGACTGGGAAGCCTATTGTGACGGGAAAGACGCCTTTGTGAAAGATTTGGAAAAACGGGCGCGAAACTGGTATCAGAAGCGGTGAAAAAAGGGCTGTCCAAATGGACAGCCCTTCTTTATCGGGATCAATGAGTTCGTCAGAGGAAATTACATCAGAGAGCGGTACAGAGCCTCGATATCCTCCAGCTTGGGATCGCGGGGATTGCCGGGACGGCAGGCGTCGGCCATGGCCGATTCGGACAGGAAGCGCACATCCTCGTCCTTTACAATGGCCTTCAGATCCTGCGGGATTCCCACATTCTTGGACAGCTGGCGGACGGATTCCACGGCGGCCTTGCGGTATTCTTCCTGGCTCATGGCATCTACGCCTTCCACACCCATGGCACGGGCAATTTCGCGGTACTTTTCACCGGTGCAGCAGGCGTTGTATTCCATAACGGTGGGCAGCAGGATGGCGTTGGCAACACCGTGGGGGGTATCATAAACGGCGCCCAGCGCATGGGCCATGGAGTGAACAATACCCAGGCCCACATTCGAGAAGCCCATACCGGCGATGTACTGGCCCAGTGCCATGCCCTCGCGGCCCTCGGGGGTGTTTTCCACGGCGCCGCGCAGGCTCTGGCTGATCAGGCGGATGGCCTCCAGATGCATCATATCCGTCATTTCCCAGGCGCCCTTGGTAATATAGCCCTCAATGGCATGGGTCAGGGCATCCATACCGGTGGAAGCCGTCAGTCCCTTAGGCATCGAGCTCATCATATCGGGGTCGATCACGGCGATGGGCGGGATGTCGTTTACATCGACGCAGACGAATTTTCTCTTCTTCTCCACGTCGGTAATTACATAGTTAATGGTAACCTCGGCAGCCGTACCGGCGGTGGTGGGAACGGCGATGGTGAATACACCGGGGTTCTTCGTGGGGGCCACGCCCTCCAGCGAACGGACATCGGCAAATTCGGGGTTTTTGATGATAATGCCCACAGCCTTGGCGGTGTCCATGGAAGAGCCGCCGCCGATGGATACGATGCAGTCCGCTCCGCTGTTCTGGAAGGCGGCTACGCCGCTCTGCACGTTCTCGATGGTGGGATTGGGCTTGATGTCGCTGTAGATTTCATACGCAAAACCGGCTGCATCCAGCAGATCGGTGACCTTGGCGGTTACGCCGAACTTAATCAGATCCGGATCCGAGCAGACAAACGCCTTCTGGAAGCCGCGGTCCTTCAGCAGGCCGGGGATTTCCTGAATGGCGCCCTTGCCATGATACGAAATGTTATTCAGTACGATTCTGTTTGCCATAATGGAATTACCTCCGTCTTTAAAGAAAAATATATCCAGCGGTAAAACGCCGCTTTCTTACCTTAAAGGGTTCCCAGGTTGCGGCCGGCTTCAAAAGCCTGCGCCAGTTCTTCCTGCGAGAGCGGCTCATACCCGCCGTGAATGATGAGTTTGTGCCGAATCATCCCGCGGTTTTCAAAGTCGCCCAGATACCAGTTGTAATTCGCCAGATACTTATCCGGATCCTTCTGCCCCTGGGAGAAAATGCCGATCAGCCGGATCCCGGGTTTAATGCGCGGCTTCCAATCCTTGTCCAGCAGACAGTAGTGGCGGTTCATATAAGTAATCATGGGGCCGCACACCGTGCTGGCATAATTGGGGGCAGAGACCAGCAAAGCATCACATTCGTGCAGCTCCTTCCAGTAGGGAGCCAGATCATCCTGCACGATGCAGTCAATTCCATTGTTTTTGCAGGCCCGGCATCCCTGGCAGCCGCGCATATGCATCTTCTCAATTTCGTACACGCTGGTTTCCCACCCGGCAGCCTCGGCACCGCGGATGACCTCGCGGGCCAGGGTGGAGGAAGGACCGTTTTTGTGCGGGCTTCCCAGAACAGCAACTAATTTCATTGGACAAACCCCCTTTTATCCATTTTCTTTCTCTATTATACACAGTTAGCAGAACAAGAACAAGAAAAAAATGATTTCTTTGAAAATTTCGGTGGTTCCTACTAAAATTTTTTGACGTTTCTCTCCCTATGGGCCATGAAAATCCATTGCAATCCCTTTCCGGATATGATAAAATAACGAACAGTTATAGAATGAAAAGAAAGTTTGAAAAAGGACTGGATTTACTATTGACCGGGAAAGGGGAAGGCATTCTTTATGGCTATGAATCTGCAAAACCTGTTTGCAACGCAGGATTTGACAAAGGGGAAACCTATCCACGGAATCATCCGTTTTGCGATCCCGCTGCTGATCGGGAATTTGGCCCAGCAGCTCTATAATACCGTGGATTCCATTGTGGTGGGCCAGTATGTGGGGGATGCGGCTCTGGCGGCGGTGGGCGCGGCGGGGCCGGTTTTGAATCTGCTGATCGTACTGTTTGTGGGAATTTCCGTGGGCGGCACGATCATGGTTTCTCAGTATTTCGGCGCCAGGGACCGGGAACATCTGGACCACACCGTGGGCAATACCATTACGCTGGCGGTTTTGTCCGCGCTGATCATCATGGTAATCGGCCCGCTGCTCACCCGCCCGCTGCTCGACCTGCTGCAGACGCCCTCTGACATTTATGAGATGACCTGCAGTTATCTGATTATCATTTTCATGGGGGTTTTGGGCGGTTCTTTTTACAACATTATGGCGGGTGTGCTGCGCGGTTTGGGGGATTCGGTGGGGCCGGTTCTCTTTCTGATCGTCGCCTGTTTTCTGAATATCGGGCTGGATTTGCTGTTTGTCATCGCGTTCCGCATGGATGTGGCCGGGGTGGCGCTGGCCACGGTGCTGGCGCAGTTTGTGTCGGCGGCTCTGTGCATATGGCGGCTGATGCGCATGAAAGAGATTGTGTCGATCCACAAAAAATATTTGCGGCCCAAAAAAGAGTACATCACAAAACTGATCCGCCTGGGGCTGCCCAGCGGCGCCAGCCAGGCCATCTTTTCCATGGCCGCCCTGGTGGTGCAGTCGCTCACCAACAGCTTTGGGACAAACGTTATTGCCTGCTGTACGGTCGTGATGCGCGTGGACGCCTTTGCCATGATGCCCAATTTCACGTTTGGCACGGCGATGACCACCTATACCGGGCAGAATATCGGCGCCAAGCGGATTGACCGTGTGGAAAAAGGCATGAAAGCCGGTCTGCTGGTCTCCTGTGTGACCTCGGTGGTGCTGGTGACGGCCATTCTGCTGGCGGGCCCGTACCTGATCGGAATGTTCACCAAAACGCAGGAAGTCATTGACATGGGGACTCACATGCTGCAGATTCTGGCCTTTGGCTACTTAATGATGGCGGTCAGCCAGGTGTTCAACGGAATTATGAACGGGGCCGGTGACACGCTGACACCCATGTTCCTCTCGATTATCACCACGGTGGTCATTCGTATGCCGCTGGCGTACCTGCTCAATGAACTGCTGCATTCGCCGGACTGCCTGTTTATTTCGCTGCTGATTGCCTGGACATGCGGGGCGATTCTGTCGGCCATTATGTTCAAGGTGGGGCCCTGGCGCCATCGCTCGGTGGCGTCCCGGGATGCATCCGGGAAGGATTCAAAGGACTCCCCGGCTTTGTAAAAATCCGGCAAAAGCGCTGTGCGGCGGTTCGGGCTGCACAGCGCTTTCTTTATATGGTTGGCAAAGGGGCCATGGTGGTCATGCCCGTGGAATTCCACATTGCTTTTTCTCACGGAATCAGGTAGAATGAATCTATCATAATGATTTGTGGCGGTGGAAAGAAGCAAGATGACAGAGCAACAGAAAACAGCGGTTCTCGCTTTGCGCAGGCAGGTTTTGGAAAAGGTTTTTGCACGAATGAATGAAAAACAGCGCCAGGCGGTTTTTCATGTGGAGGGCCCCCTGCTGATTTTGGCGGGTGCCGGCAGTGGGAAAACGACGGTGCTGGTCAACCGGGTGGCCAATATCATCCGGTTTGGGTGTGCCTATGAGAGCGATCGGATTTACGGGGAATGGGAAGAGGCGGATACGGCCGCCTGTCAGGCGTTTCTGCGCGACGGGACCGACCTTCCGGCGGCAACCGAGGCAAAGCTATCGGTCAGCCGGTGCCAGCCCTGGCGGGTTATGGCCATTACCTTTACCAATAAGGCGGCCGGTGAGCTGAAAGAGCGGCTGTGCGCCATGCTGGGAGACGCCGGGAATGAGATCTGGGCCTCTACCTTTCATTCAACCTGTGCCCGGATTCTGCGGCGCGACGGAGACCGGCTTGGATACAGCCAGCATTTTACCATTTATGACACGGACGATACCAAGCGCCTGATGAAGGACTGCCTGAAAACGCTGAATATCGAGGAGCGCTCTCTTCCGGTCCGGGCGGTTCTCAGCGAGATTTCCCACGCAAAGGATTCGCTGATTGATCCGCAGGAATACGCCCGCCAGGCCGCTTCGGATTACCGGCTGAAACAGGTGGCCCGCGCCTACGAGCTGTACCAGAAGCGGCTGAAGGCGGCCGACGCGATGGATTTTGACGACCTGCTGGTGAAAACGGTGGAGCTGTTCCAGCAGTGCCCCGATGTGCTGGAATACTATCAGGACAAATTCCGCTATCTGATGGTGGATGAGTACCAGGATACCAACCATGCCCAGTACATGTTTGTCCGGCTTCTGGCGCAAAAACACGGGAACCTGTGTGTGGTGGGCGATGACGACCAGAGTATTTACCGGTTCCGCGGGGCGACCATTGAGAACATTCTCAGCTTTGAAAATACATTCCCGCAGGCAAAGGTCATCCGGCTGGAGCAGAATTACCGTTCCACCCAGAATATTCTGGATGCGGCCAATGCGGTGATCTCCCACAACCAGCAGCGCAAGGGGAAAACCCTGTGGACCGGAAACGGTAAGGGCTCCCTGATCACCTGCTACACGGCCGAGAACGAGTCGGCCGAGGCCGATGAGGTCGTCAAGCAGGTGTTGGATGGGGTGGCCGCCGGGCGGAAGTACAGCGATTACGCGGTGCTGTACCGTATGAACAGCCAGTCCAATGCGTTTGAAAAAGTATTCGTCAAATCCGGCGTGCCCTATCGGATTATCGGCGGCACCCGCTTTTACGAGCGCCGGGAAATCCGGGATATGGTGGCGTATCTGGCGGTGATTGCCAATCCCAGCGATGAAATCCGCCTGCGCCGGATTCTGAACACACCCAAGCGCGCCATCGGGGAGCGCACCGTGGCGCAGGCCTCCCAGATTGCGGCGGAGACGGGGGAGAGCCTGTACGAGGTAATGAGCCATGCGGACGAGTACGCGGTGCTGAAGCGCTCGGCGGAAAAGCTGATGAGCTTTACACAAATGATGGATGAGCTGATTAACCTCTTCAACGATCCGGCCGTTACGCTGGAGAATCTGTACCGGCAGCTGCTGGAGAAGACCGGGTATGAGGCGTATCTGCGCAGCACCGAGGAGGATCCCCAGGACCGCATTGATAACATCAACGAACTCGCCTCGAACCTGGCCAAATACGGGGAGGAGAACGAAGAGGCCACTCTGGAGGGCTTTTTGGAGGAAGTCGCGCTGATGACGGATATCGACAACTATGACGAGGATGCCGATACCGTGATTATGATGACCATCCATTCGGCCAAGGGTCTGGAATTCCCGGTGGTCTTTCTGCCCGGAATGGAGGAGAATATTTTCCCGGGGATGCAGGCTATCTATGATATGGGGGAGATTGAAGAGGAACGGCGGCTTGCCTATGTGGCGATCACCCGCGCCAAAGAGGAACTGCACCTTCTGCATGCGGAATCCCGGATGCTGTTCGGTTCCACCAGCCGCAATAAGCGCTCCCGCTTTATCGACGAAATCCCGCCGGAGCTGTTGGAGAGCAGCCGCTACCGTACCCTTATCCCCTCCCATAAAGCGGTCTGGCCCGATGCCCTCAAGCAGGCCCGTGCGGCTGATATTGCGGCCTCCCGTAAATTCGGGCAGACGGTCCCTGCGGACAGCGGCGATACCTTTTCCGTGGGGGATACGGTGCTGCACCGCACGTTTGGTACGGGTGTGATTTTGTCGGCCAGTTCCATGGGAAATGATCAGCTTTTGGAAATTGCCTTTGATAAGGTGGGGACCAAAAAGCTGATGGCAAAATTTGCCCGTTTAAAGCGGGTATAGAATAGGGGGCCATACTATGCCCGTTTTGTATCGCGGCGAGTGCCGCCGCAGCCTGACCAGCATTAAAAGTGAGCAGGGGACGATGGTCATCACGGAGAAGGCGCTGTTCTGGTGGAAAGCGCACCGCACAAAAGCCATGCGATCCGGAAAAAAGGAGGAAGAACCTTCACCGGATTTGACGGTTTCCGTGGATCAGATTGTCTCCTGCCGGGAAACCTCTCTGCATGGGGAGCGGCTTCTCCTTTTATCCCTGCGGGACGGAACGCAGTCGCACTTTCTCAGTGAGACATTCCCACAGCTTATGACCGCACTGCAAATGGCGATGGAGTATGACCGGCGGGCAAAAGCGGCAGAGGAGGAAAAACGGCGGGGGCCATTCGTTTCTGTACCGGGGAAGGGAGTGCAGCCGGGGAAGAGCCCGAGTCCCTGCCCGGTGCGGGAAACAGCGGAGAAAACGATTCTGCCCGATCCTTCCGCCCCCATTCCACCGGCTGCCGCTGCCCAAAAGGCAATGTGCCCGTATTGTGGACACAAAGTGGTTCCGGGAGACCGGTATTGCCTGGCTTGCGGGGGAAAACTGTGAATCTTCCACAAGAAAATGGCTTCTTATTCGGGGAAAGGAGGGGAGAACGCCGGTTTTTGCGAATTTTAGCAGAATTATTCGGTTGGCATTGACTTTTCAAAAAAAGGTTGTTATAATCAAGTTGTTAAAAAAATAACATATATTCCGCTTCATCAAAAAACAAGAATTGTTTAGGAGGACTGGATTATGGATCAGAAAGAAACCAAGATCGTCAACAGCGTGGAAACCCTGTTGGAAAAGATCAAGGAAGTCCGTGAGGCACAGCGGATTTTCTCGACCTATACGCAGGAGCAGGTCGATAAAATTTTCTTTGCTGCATCGGTCGCGGCGAACCAGGCCCGCATTCCGCTCGCCAAGATGGCGGTGGAGGAAACCGGCATGGGTGTGGTCGAGGATAAGGTTATCAAGAACCACTATGCCAGCGAGTATATCTACAATGCCTATAAGGATACCAAAACCTGCGGCGTTGTGGAGCGCGACGAGTCGTTTGGTTATACCCGTGTAGCGGAACCGATCGGTCTGGTTGCAGCGGTTATCCCCACGACGAACCCCACTTCGACGGCTATCTTTAAAACCCTGATCTGTCTGAAAACCCGCAACGGCATTATCATCAGCCCCCATCCCCGTGCGAAGAACTGCACCAAGGAAGCGGCCCGCATTGTGCTGGAGGCCGCTGTGAAGGCCGGCGCTCCCAAGGGGATTATCGGCTGGATTGATGTTCCCTCGCTGGAAATGACCAACGAGCTGATGCGTGATGCGGATATCATCCTGGCCACAGGCGGCCCCGGCATGGTCAAGTCCGCTTACTCCTCCGGCAAACCGGCTCTGGGCGTGGGCGCAGGCAATACGCCGGCCATCATCGACGACACCGCCGATGTGAAGCTGGCTGTCAACTCCATTATCCACTCCAAGACCTTTGATAACGGCATGATCTGCGCTTCCGAGCAGTCCGTGATCGTTCACAAGAATGTCTATGCGGCGGTGAAGGCCGAGTTTGCGGCCCGCGGCT
>JBJEQH010000193.1:0-7790 GCA_051881655.1 Candidatus Heritagella sp.
CCCACGCCCTTCGGCCTCTTTGATCATCTGTTCGGCCTCCTGCGTGGAAAGGGCCATGGGCTTTTCCACCAATACCGAGCAGCCCGTGCGCAGCGCCCGCAGGGCCATCTGGGCGTGCAGGCCGCTGGGGGCCGCAATCACGCAGACATCGCTCCGCGTGGCCCGCAGCATGGCGGGATCGAAGGCATCGAACAGCCGGGGCGGCGCCATGCCCAGGGCCCGGCACTCCTCCTGCAGGGCTTTGGCATGGCCGATCCGCGCATCGGATACGCCCACCAGCTCGGCCTGCTCCCGGTTTTCCCGGATGGCGCGGATATGGCGGTGGCTGATGCGGCCGCAGCCCACCAGAAAAAAGCGCAGCGGTTTCATGTTCCTCCCCCTTTCCTCACAGAACCACCTTGTGGCCGCTCTTGACCGCGGCAAAGGCGTTGCGCGTATCGAATACCAGCGGGCAGCACCGGCAGATGGTCTCCCCATCCAGACAGGAGTGCCCCGTACACAGAACCGCCGCATCAAACTGCCCCAGCACCTCCGGGGTGCAGGCGGGCAGGCTTTCCGCCTTTCCGCTGGCAAAGGGGACCGACGGCACATAGGGGTCGTAGTACGACAGCCGGGCGCCGCTTTTTTCCAGCAGCTCCCAGATGCGCAGCGAGGGGCTCTCGCGGATATCGCGGATATCCGCTTTGTAGCTCATGCCCAGAAGGAGAATCCGGCTTTGGGAAAGCGGTTTTCCCCGCCGGTTCAGCTCGTCGGCCAAACGGGTGACCACATACCGGGGCATCTCTGAATTGATCTCCCCCGAGGTCTCAATCAGCCGGGTGTGGAAACCGTACTCCCGCGCCTTCCAGCTTAAGTAAAAGGGATCCAGCGGAATACAGTGCCCCCCTAACCCGGGGCCGGGATAAAAGGCCTGAAACCCATAGGGCTTGGTGGCGGCGGCGCTGATTACCTCCCAGATATCAATCCCCATGCGGTGGCACAGCATACTCAGTTCGTTGATCAGCGCGATATTGACGTGGCGGTAGGTGTTCTCCAGCAGTTTTTCCATCTCGGCCGCCATCGGGCAGGATACCGTTGTCACTCCGCCGCGCAGAATCTGCCGGTAAAACAGGGATGTCAGCCGGGTCGATTCCCTCTCCATTCCCCCCACGACCTTGGGGGTGTTCTCGGTGTGGTACACGCTGTTGCCCGGATCCACCCGCTCCGGGGAAAAGGCCAGATAGAAATCCTCGCCCTCTTTCAGCCCGGATTTTTCCAAAAGGGGACAGATCAGCTCCTGCGTTGTGCCGGGATAGGTGGTCGATTCCAGAATAATCAGCATATCCCGGTGCAGGCGGATGCTGATTTCCTGCGCACTGCCGCGCACATAGGAGAGATCGGGCTGGCAGTGGGGATCCAGGGGGGTGGGCACGCAGATCACGGCGATGTCCGCCCGGCGCAGCTCGTCAAAGCAGCAGGTCGCCGTCAGCAGCCCGTCGTCCACGGCCTGCTTCATCCCCCGGGCATCCACATCGTCAATATAGCTCTCGCCGCGGCGGATTTTTTCCACTTTTTCACATTGCACATCGAAGCCGATCACGGGAAATCCCGCGCCGGCCGCCGCACAGGCCAGCGGCAGCCCCACATACCCCAGCCCTACGACGCCGACCACCGCCGAATGCTCCCAGATTTTGCGGGAGAGCTCCTCACTTTTTCTCAATTCTTATCCTCCCTTTGCAATGGTTTCCCGTATGACCGCGCACACCTCATCCGCCTGGCAGTCCGTAATATGCGGCCCGATGGGCAGACTGAGCGCCGTGCGGCTCAGCTTTTCGCTGACCGGCAGTTCCATTTTGGGCTCCCACATGGGCATATGGTGCAGGGGAACCGGGTAATACACCGCACTGCCGATCCCCTTTTCCTCCAGAGCCCGCTGTACCCGGTCCCGCTGTTCCTCCTTTTTCAGGCGCAGCGTGTACTGGGCCCAGGCCGACACACATCCCGGCTGTACCACCGGCACCTTCGCATAGGGCCCCAGGGCCAGCGAGTACCGCACGGCCAGCCGCTCCCGCAGGTGCTGGCTGTCGCGGAAAGAGCGCAGCTTCACCCGCAGGCAGGCCGCCTGGATCGCATCCAGCCGGGCATTGCGCCCCAGGCGGACCGGGTGGTACCGGTCCCGGCCCTTTCCGTGTTCCCGCAGGGAGAGCAGCCGCTCGTACAGGCCGTCCTCCTGCAGAAACACGGCCCCGCCATCCCCGATTCCGCCCAGCGGCTTGGTCGGGAAAAAGCTGATGCAGCGGGGAAAGCGCTCCGCCTCCCATTCGGGCGGGCACTGGCACCCAAAGCTCTGGGCGCTGTCCCGCAGCAGAAGCAGCCCCTCCTTTTTGCAGATTTCCCCCAGCGTTCCGTAATCCGCCGGCTGGCCGAACAGGTCCACCGCCACCACCGCCCGGGGAACCCGCTTGCCCTCCTTCCGGCAGAGGGCAAGCGCCCGCATCAGGGAATCCGGGCAGAGATGGAAGGTATCCTCCCGTACATCCAAAAGGATGATTTCAGCGCCCAGCAGGGCAAACGCCTCGGCCGTGGCCGAAAAGGTAAACGACGGGACAAACACGGCATCCCCGGGGCCGATTCCCATCGCCGCCCCCAGCAGCCACAGGGCATCCGTTCCGCTGGATACCCCCACACAGTGGCGGTATCCGGCCGCGGCGGCCAGCTCCAGCTCCAGGGCTTCCACCTGCGCCCCGCCGATGTACTCCCCGCTGTGCAGCACCCCCAGCACCGCTTCCTCCAGCCGGGCCATCTCTTCGGGCGGCATCCTCTCCGGGGCGGCCATGGGGATCCTCATGCGCTTCATGGATTTTCCTCCTTTTTCTCCTGCAGCCCCTTGGCCGTCAGGCGGAACCGCCGCCCGCACCGGCTGCAGCACAGGCTCTCCGGCAGTTTTTCCCCGCAGGCGCACACATAGCCCCGGATTTTCGCCGGGGCCCCCACCATCAGGGCGTAATCCGGTACATTGCGGGTGATAATGCTGCCGGCGGCCGTCATGGCCCCTTTTCCCACGCGGATGCCGCTGAGCAGCACGGTACCCGCCCCCAGGCTGGCCCCGGATTCCACCACGGTTTTCCGGTAATCCCCTTTCGCCGGATATTCCACCCGGGGGCGCAGGACATTGGTAAAGACCACCCCGGGCCCGCAGAACACATGATCCTGCAGCTCGACCCCCTCGTACAGGGCCACATTGTTCTGAATGCGGCTTCCGTCCCCCACCTTCACATGATCGGCGACAAATACATTCTGCCCCAGGGAGCAGTCTTTTCCGATATGCGCGGTGGCGCACACATGGCAGAAATGCCAGATTTTCGTGTTATCCCCCACAACCGCTCCTTCATCGATCCAGGCGGTGGGGTGAATTTGTGGCTGGCCCATGAAATTCCTCCTCTTTTCTTTGCGTTTCATCGGATTGACAATCCTTCTTCATGGTATTACAATGAAAAATAGTTTATGACTTTGTCTATGGCGCTTTCTGTCAGAAACGCTTTTTTAGAAAGGAAGAGAAACCGCGATGAGTTCATTTGCAATCCGCGATACGTTTATCCCCTATAATCTGCCCGATATTTCAGAGGAAGAGGTCACGGCCGTGGCCGATACCGTGCGCAGCCGCTGGCTGGCAAAAGGGCCCCGTACCCTGCAGTTTGAGAAGGAGTTCGCCGAATATGTGGGCGCCAAACACGCCGTCGCCATGAATTCCTGCACGGCGGCCCTGCACGTTGCCCTGCTGACCCAGAATCTGCAGCCCGGCGATGAGGTGATCACCACCCCCATGACCTTCGCCAGCAGCGCCAATACCATCGTCCATGCGGGCGGCGTTCCGGTTTTTGCCGATATTGATTACACCACCGGCTGCATCGATCCTGAGGAGATTGAGAAGAAGATTACCCCCCGCACCCGCGGCATTGTGCCCGTCCACTACAGCGGGCAGGTGTGCGACCTGGACCGCATTTATGAGATTGCCGACCGGCACGGGCTGTTTGTCTCCGAGGACGCGGCCCATGCGCTGTGCAGCCGCTATAAGGGCCATTTGATCGGCAACCGGCTGCACGACACGGCCAGCTACAGCTTTTACGCGACCAAAAACCTGGCCACCGGGGACGGCGGTATGCTGGTCACCGACAAGGACGAAATTGCCCAGCGGGCCCGGGTGCTGTCCGGCCAGGGGATGAGCCAGAACGCCTGGAACCGCTATGCCAAGGGCGGAAAATGGCGGTATGACATCTGCGAATTCGGGTACAAATACAATATGTTTGACATTCAGGCGGCGCTGGGCCTGACCCAGCTGCACCGGCTGGAGGAAATGCAGCAGGCCCGCCTGAAGATTGCGGAGCTGTACCAGCGCGAATTTGCCGGGATCGACGCCTGCGATCCGCCGGTGGTCCCGGATTATGCGGAGCACTGCTGGCACCTGTATGTGCTGCGCATCCGGCCGGAGCTGCTGACCATTGACCGCGACCGCTTTATCGAGGAGCTGAACGCCCGGAATGTGGGCACCAGCGTTCACTTTATCCCCGTACACACCATGAGCGTTTATCAGAAGACGTTCGGCCTGAAGGAGGGCGACTATCCCATGGCGGAAAAGCACTTCGAGCGCCTGATCTCCCTGCCGCTGTATCCTTCCCTCCCGCTGGAGGATGCCCAGTACGTGGTGGATGCCGTGCGCGACATTGTGGAAACCTATCACCGGTAAAGCAAAAGGGACAGCCCCAGGGGGACTGTCCCTTTTCAAAAGCCCGAAATCAGAAAGGAATCGGTACGACTATGGAAATGCGCGAAGAAAAAATCCTCCGGTATCTGGAGAATCACAAAGAGGAGATCACCGAAGACCTGCTGTGCCTGGTGCGGGCCCAGTCCCCTTCGCACCACAAACCGGCCTGTGACCGGTGCGCCGGGGAGATTGCCCGGCTGTTCACCGATCGCGTGGGCGCCGGGGTCACCTTTTTCCCGCAGAAGGAGGACGGCGACCAGATTTTACTGACCATTCCCGGGGAGGACCCGGAGAAAAAGCCCGTGCTGGTGCTGTGCCACTATGACACGGTGTGGGATATCGACGCCCTGCCCATTGTGCGGGAGGGGGACAAGCTGTACGGCCCCGGTGTTTTCGATATGAAGGGCGGCATCGTCCTCACCCTGTGGGCAATCCGGGCCCTGCAGCAGACCGGTTCTCCCCTTCCCGGCCCGGTGTGGGTCTTCTGCAACTCGGATGAAGAGACCGGCAGCCATGTTTCCAAGGACAAAATTCTGGAGCTGGGCGGGAAAAGCCGCGCGGTTCTGGTGGCGGAACCGGCCGAAGCGGTCACCGGCCGGCTGAAAACCACCCGGAAGGGCGGCGCCCATTATCACATCCACATCCAGGGCAAGGCCGCCCATGCGGGCAACGACCCCAAGGGCGGGATCAGCGCCGTGGAGGAGATGGCCCGGCAGATTTTGGCCCTGCACGCCATGACGAATCTGTCGGTGGGGACCAGTGTGAACGTCGGGGTGGTCTCCGGCGGAACCCGGGCCAACATCATCGCGGATCAGGCCGAAATGGAAATCGACGTGCGCTATCTGACCGCCGCCGAGGGGGACCGTGTGGAGGAGAAGATCCTCGCCCTGCAGCCGCAGCTGCCGGGGGCGAAGCTGACCATCACCGGCCAGCGCGGTATGCCCCCGCTGGAGGATACCCCCGAAAACCGTGCCCTGTTTGAAAAAGCCCGGCAGGCCGCCCAGGCGCTGGACCGGCAGGTGGAGGGAAGCTGCGTGGGCGGATGCAGTGACGGAAACCTGACCAGTGCCCGGGGAATCCCCACGCTGGACGGGTTGGGGGCCACCGGAGAAGGGCTGCACGCCCGCCACGAGCACCTGTATCTGAACGAGTACCCGGGCCGCATCGCCCTGTTCGCCTCGCTGCTGCTGCGGGTATAACCCAAAGAAAGGAGATTTTTTCGTATGCTGTATCTCGGATGTCATCTCTCTTCTTCCAAGGGATTTCTCGCCATGGGAAAACAGATTACGGCCCTTGGCGGCAATACCTTTCAGTTTTTCACCCGGAATCCCCGGGGCAGCCGGGCCAAAGAGCTGGATCCCAGGGATATCGCCGCTTTTCAGGCATACCGGCAGGAGCATGGGATCGGCACGATCATCGCCCATGCCCCCTATACCCTCAACCCCTGCTCCAAGGACGAAAAAACACGGGAATTTGCCATGATGACTATGGAGGATGACCTGCGCCGCATGGAGCAGATCCCCCACCAGCTGTATAATTTCCACCCGGGCAGCCATGTGGGCCAGGGGCTGGAAACCGGAATCCGGCTGATCAGCGAACAACTCAATGCCCTGTTAAAGCCCGGGCAGACCACCACGGTGCTGCTGGAGACCATGGCGGGCAAGGGCAGCGAAGTGGGCGGAACCTTCCAGGAGCTGCGGGAAATTCTGGACCGCGTCCCGCTCTCGGATCACCTGGGAGTCTGTCTGGATACGTGCCACATCTTTGACGCCGGGTATGACATTGTACATGATCTGGACGGCGTACTGACGCAGTTTGATAAGATCATCGGCTTGTCCCGGCTGAAGGCCCTGCACCTGAACGACAGCATGAATACGCTGGGCTGCCATAAGGACCGCCACCAGAAAATCGGGCAGGGCGGCATCGGGCTGGAAACCTTTGCCCGGATTGTACGCCACCCTGCCCTGCAGAATTTACCCATGGCCCTGGAAACGCCCAACGAACTGGACGGCTATGCCGCCGAGATCCGGCAGCTGCGGGAACTGGCCGCCTCCCCGGATTGAAATTCCCCGGGGTTTTACAGAAGCTCGCGCAGATCCGCGGCGGCCTCCTGCATGGTATCCGCCGAAAAGAGAAATTCCCCGGAGAGATCGTAAATCTCCACATGGCCGCCCACCTGTTTGACTGTAACCTTCATGAAAACCGCCTCCTGTTTTGTTTTTCTGTAATCAGTATACAGGAAGTGGTGTCCCATAAACGGGACTTTTTAAAAAAGGCGCAAAAAAACCGTTTTCTTTTCAGGGAAGAAAACGGTTTTTTCTTTCTTTTACAGCTCGATCTCCTCACCGGGGGCCACAAGCAGCCGGCCGGGGCCCTGGAACTGCTCGGCCGCCTGCCGGTCATACAGGGCGCCGGGCTTTAAATGCACCGGAATCGAGTGCCGGGCATTGACCAGCGAAGCGCAGCGGGAGGCCTCCTGTACATCCATATTGTAAATCCCGTCCCCGGGGAACACGGCGTAATCCAGATGCAGGTCCGCCATTTTCGCCATATCCTCGGTCGTGCTGGTATCCCCGCTGGCATAGAAGGTAATCCCGTCGAAGGACAGAATGTACCCCACGCATTCCTCCTTCTTATGGTGCCCATTATAGGCCTGCACCGCGCTCACGGTAATCCCCTGCACCTCTTCGGTGCGGTACTCGCCGTTTACCAGCATATTGGCCGGGCGCAGAATGCGGCAGCCCGGTGCCTGCTGCCGGATGATCGCGAGATTGTTGTGGTCGTGGTGTTCATGGCTGATCACAATCAGATCGGCGGGCACATCGTACCCCTCCCCCACATAGGGATCTACATAAACGATCTTCCCGTCCCGGGTGGTCAGGCGGTAGCTTCCGTGGCCCTGATACAGCATTTTACTCATCGGTTTTTCCTCCTTGTTCCTTTCTTCTTCGCCGGAAAATCCATGTTTTTTTCATCATACACATTTTTTCTTTTTTTCGCAAGCCCGCCGCATTGCTTTTTTACGCCTCATCGTATATGATGAAATTAC
>JBJEQH010000194.1:0-31750 GCA_051881655.1 Candidatus Heritagella sp.
ATTGGTATTCAGGGCAAAATACGTAGAAAACGGTCCTTCCTTTACTTTACGGATCTGTGCCCCGGTAGCACGCCACAGATAACTGGCGGCATCCTTTGCCTTTTTGTCACAGGGCAGCAATCCCTTTTCGATCTTCTCCGCATCGCACATCCAGCTTTCCGTCTGTTCCAGCAGGTGCTGCAGCGTATCGCGGGTTTTTTTCTCCTGCTCCGGAGAGAGATGCAGCCCAAATCCGATGAGAATTTTGCGCTCAAAGGACAGGCAGTGCTGCCGGTATAAATCGGCCGGGGCGATAGCCAGCGTTCCGTCGCTGATCAGCCCGAATACCCGGTGGGAGTGGTGGTCATAGCAGCCATAGGAGTACACCGTATCCCCCAGGCGGAAATCCACGTGGCCGGTGCGCCCCATTCCACGGCTGACCAGATGGATGAACACCTCGGCCTGGGTATCCTTTTCCTTGCCGGCAAAAAGGGGCAGGCTCTCCCCGGTGTCGTCCTCTTTCCGGGTGGAGAAGTAGTCGTTAAATTCATCTATCAGCTTTCCCGGCAGCAGAGCCGAAAGAAAGATCGGAAGGGACAGCTGGATCCGCCTGCGCATTGGGGCACGCTGCGAGCGGCGCAGCAGCCACTCGGCAATACCGTCCACCAGAAGCAGCAGCGCATACAACAGCAGATATACCCCACACAGAACCGCAACCGCCGGCAGACGGGAAGCCGGACTGGCAAACAGCAGAATACTGAAAAACAACGAGAGGAGCGACGCGATACTGTGCCGGTACTTTCCATGCAGATCCCGCCGCCAGCATTCCACCGCACACAATCCCCGCACCAGAAAAAGCAGCAGGAACCAGGCGCCAAACAGAATTCCGACAGGGGCTGCCATCCAATGAGGCAGGAAAAACAGAAGCAGTGCGACGCATATCACCCCCGCCAGGGCCAGCCGGTCCCGGGTTTTTCTGCGCTGCTCCTGCAGGGCCCGGTAGCTGCCAACCGCAGACAGCAATACCACCACGGCTGTCACCGCCGCCAGAAAATCCAGCGCCGTCTGCGGCCAGATGAGAAACCACAGGCCAAATCCCACCGCTGCGAAGAACTGAAGCGCCAACAGGGCGGGATCCAGCGAGGTGCGCATCCAGCGCCGCAAAAATGATCCATTCTTTTTCAAGGAATTCCCCTCCTTTTCTTTTTAATCATGCGCGGCCAGGCCGGGTTTGTCAAGGCGGAAATTCACCGTTTTTCCCGCACAGCGGGAAAGAGCCCCGGCACCCGCCCGGCTTCCCCGCCGCCAAAGAAGAAACAGGGCCGGATTTCCCTGCGGCATACAGAGAAAATCCGGCCCTGCCTTTTTTCAAAAAAGATTCTGCTGTCTTTCGGTTTTCAATCAGGCGAAGGGATTCTCCGTCTTGTACAGCATACCCTTGGGCTGGTTGAAGTTGATCTCGTCCACCGGCACACCGATGTACTTGAACACCTCATACAGCGCCTTGCCATAATGGCCGAAAGCCACCGCACCGTGATGCGGATAGTTCTTTTCAATCAGCACATGGCGGTAGAAGCGGCCCATCTCCGGAATGGCAAAAATACCGATGCCGCCGAAGGAACGGGTAGCAACCGGCAGAACCTCGCCCTGGGCGATGTAAGCGCGCAGCTTGCAGTCCGCAGTGCTCTGCAGGCGGAAGAACGTGATATCGCCGGGAACAATGTCGCCCTCCAGCGTACCCTGGGTAACCTCTTCCGGCAGGCTTCTGGCCATGATCATCTGGTACTTCATCGAGCAGGCGGACAGCTTGCTGGAGCAGGTGTTGCCGCAATGGAAGCCCATGAAGATATCCTTCTTGGTATAATCATACTTGCCCTTGATATCCTGGTCATAGATGAAGTTCGGCACCGTGTTGTTGATATCCAGCAGGGTGACCGCATCCTCGCTGACCACCGTGCCGATAAACTCACTCAGGGCACCGTAGATATCCACTTCGCAGGAAACCGGAATGCCGCGGCCCGTCAGACGGGAGTTGACATAGCAGGGAACAAACCCGAACTGGGTCTGGAAAGCGGGCCAACACTTTCCGGCGATGGCCACATACTTGCGGTAGCCGCGGTGCGCCTCGATCCAGTCCAGCAGGGTCAGTTCATACTGGGCGAGCTTGGGCAGAATCTCGGGCTTGGCATTGCCGGCGCCCAGTTCGTTGGCCATATCCGCCACTACCTCGGGAATGCGGGGATCCCCGGCGTGCTTGTTAAAGGACTCGAACAGATCCAGCTCGCTGTTCTCTTCGATTTCCACATTCAGGTTGTACAGCTGCTTGATGGGGGCGTTGCAGGCCAAAAAGTTCAGCGGACGGGGGCCAAAGCTGATAATCTTCAGGTCGTTCAGGGCGATAACCGCACGGGCGATCGGCAGGAACTCGTGAATCATATCGGCACATTCACTGGCAAGGCCCACCGGGTACTCGGGAATGTACGCGCCCACATTGCGCAGCTTCAGGTTATAGCTGGCGTTCAGCATTCCGCAGTATGCATCGCCGCGGCCCTGAATCAGGCTGTTCTCGTCCTCTTCAGCGGCGGCCACGAACATCTTGGGGCCGTCGAAGTGCTTGGCCAGCAGGGTTTCGGAAATTTCCGGACCGAAGTTGCCCAGATAGACGCACAGCGCATTGCAGCCGGCTTTCTTGATATCCTCCAGCGCCTGCACCATGTGGATTTCGCTCTCCACGATACAGACGGGGCACTCATAAATATCCTCTGCGTTATACGCCGCTTTGTAAGCTTCTACCAAGGCTTTTCTGCGGTTTACGGACAGGGACTCGGGGAAGCAGTCGCGGCTGACCGCCACGATACCCACTTTTACTTTCGGCATGTTGTTCATGGTACTCGTTCCTCCTGTACTTTTCCTCAGATTCTGCCGGGATCACACGGCAGACGTTTCCGTATATACCATCCTGTACATACAGGTTTATTCTTATGATACCTTACCCGCAGGGAAAAATCAATCATTTTCAGGAAAAACTGCGCCCGCTTTTTCTCTTTTCCTTTTCATTCCCCTTTGTGGTGAGGTATAATGGAAAAAAAGCACCGGCTGGCGCTGTTTTCGGCCCACGGATTCCGGAAAACAGAAAAACGGCGGCAGTCCGGGGAATGCCCCGGGGAATTCCCCGGACAATTCCTTTATTCTTCACGCGCCGGTCACATAACCATGGTATAAAGAAAACCGGATACCAACAGGAAAGGGAGAGTGTGCATGTACCAGCTTCTGGTTGTTGATGACGAAGCCAAAATCCGCATGATGATCCGCAAGTACGCTGAGTTCGAGGGATTCTCCGTAACGGAGGCCGAGGACGGCATGCAGGCGGTTACGATTTGCCGCAAAGATCCCCGGCGCTTTGATCTGATTGTCATGGACGTGATGATGCCGGAGCTGGACGGCTTCTCCGCCGTACGGGAAATCCGGAAAATCAGCAGCACGCCGGTACTGATGCTGTCCGCCCGGGGTGAAGAATATGACCGCATTCACGGCTTCGAGCTGGGGGTGGACGATTATGTGGTCAAGCCCTTTTCCCCCAAGGAGTTGATGATGCGCATCCAGGCAATTATCAAGCGCAGCCGCCCCGCCGAATCGGAGAGCGACCGCCTGATCCTGCAATTCGAGGGTCTGAAGATCGATATCACCGGGCGCATGGTGGAAGTGGATGGCACACGGATCGACCTGACGCCCAAGGAATACGACCTTCTTTTTTATATGGCACAGAACCGCAACATCGCCCTGACCCGGGAACAGCTGATTACCAACGTGTGGGGCTATGATTTTTATGGGGACGACCGCACGCTGGATACCCACATCAAGCTGCTTCGCAAAAGCCTGGGGGAGTACAGCCGGATGATCGTCACACTGAGAGGGGTTGGCTACCGCTTTGAAGCCTGAGAATATGAGAGAAAAGGCCCCCCGCAAACTAAGTATCCGCTGGTGGATTTTCGGCGGCTTTGCGCTGTTTACCGCGGTCATTCTCATTCTGCTGTGGGTATTTCAGGTGGCCCTGCTGGATACGTTTTATCAGACCACCAAGGTGCAGGAACTGGAAAACTGCGCCATGCAGCTGGCCAATACCCTGGGAGAGGATGACGAGACCATTACAAACCAGCTGGAAACCATGGCCAAGGAAAATCAAATCAGCACCGTGATCTGCAACCGGGAGGGCAAAATCTACTACCGCAACTACTCCTTTGATTCCATTTTGAAGGACATGACCTGGCTGGATCTGCGCTCGGTCTATCAACAGACCCTGCAGAAGGGCGGCACCTATGTACAGCAGTACGAGCGCCCCTCCCAGGTGGTGGGTTTTCTCTTTTCCACTTATCCCACGGAGGATTCTCCCCTGATGCCCGGACTGGACCGGGTGGAGGTGGATCCTATCCGGGAGGACGGAGGCAAGGGAATGCTGTATGCCATGGTGGTTCCCCTGAAAAACGGAAACGACCGCCTTCTGCTGGTCAACTGCAGCCTGACGCCGGTGAGTGCTACCATGGAGACCCTGAAGATTGAATTGTGGGTGATCACTTTTCTGATGATCCTGCTGGCCTTTTTCCTGGCGTTGTTTTTGGCAAAGCGGATCTCCACCCCAATCAGTATCATCAATGAATCCGCCAAAAATCTGGCGCAGGGCAAGTATGACATTACGTTCCGGGAAGATGGCTATCAGGAAACCGCCGAACTGGGTCACACGCTGAATTATGCCTCCCGGGAGCTGTCGAAGGTCGAGGGCCTGCGCCGGGATCTGATCGCCAATATCTCCCACGACCTGCGCACCCCGCTGACCATGATCACCGGCTATGCCGAGGTGATGCGGGATCTGCCGGGGGAAAACACCCCGGAGAACGTGCAGATTATTATCGACGAGGCCAATCGCCTGACCAGCCTGGTCAACGATATGCTGGATCTGTCCAAAATGCAGGCCGGCGCCATTGAACTGGAGCCCGAGACCTTCTGTTTGACGCAGAACATCCGGGATATTCTGGTGCGCTATGAGAAGCTGGCCGACTACCACTTCACGTTTGAAGCACAGGGCGAGGCCTGGGTTTTCGCCGACCCGCTGAAAATTTCGCAGGTGGTCTATAACCTCATCAACAACGCCATCACCTATACGGGACCGGACAAACAGATCCGGGTGTGCCAGCGGATCCGCGACGGAAAAGTGCGCATTGAAGTAACCGATACCGGCGAGGGCATTCCCGAGGATCAGCTTCCGAATATCTGGGAACGCTACTACAAGGTGGACAAAACCCACCGGCGCGCCGCCGTGGGGACCGGCCTGGGGCTGTCGATTGTGAAAACCATTCTGGATCTGCACAGTGCCGATTTCGGGGTGCACAGCCGCCTGCACGAGGGCAGCACCTTCTGGTTTGAACTGACCATGATGAACCCCGTTCCCCCCAGCGACCGGACAGCGGGCGGTCATTGACAAAGCCCCCCGGGCGCGCTATTATAGGGAGAAGAATCCCTGCGAAAATGGCCCCCGGCTTTATCCGGGGGATGAAAAGGAGAAAAAACGTATGAGTGAATGTAATCACGACTGCCATAACTGCCAGAGCGACTGCGCATCCCGCTCGCCGGAAAGCCTGCTGGAAAAGCCCCATGCGCTCAGCCGCATTCAAAATGTGATCGGCGTTGTCTCGGGCAAAGGCGGCGTCGGCAAAAGTCTGGTCACGTCGATGATGGCGGTCCTGCTGAACCGCCGCGGCCAGCACACCGCCGTGCTGGATGCCGATATCACCGGTCCGTCCATTCCCAAGTGCTTCGGCCTGCACACCCGCGCCACCGGAAGCGAAGAGGGGCTGTATCCCGTGACCACCAAAACCGGGATTGATGTAATGTCCATTAACCTTCTGCTGGACAGCGAGAAATCCCCTGTGGTATGGCGCGGACCCATCCTGGCCGGTGCGGTCAAGCAGTTCTGGAGCGACGTGATCTGGAAAGATGTGGACTATATGTTCGTGGATATGCCCCCCGGAACGGGCGATGTCCCGCTGACGGTTTTCCAGTCCCTGCCCCTGAGCGGAATCATCATTGTGACCAGCCCGCAGGAGTTGGTTTCCATGATCGTGGAAAAGGCCGTGAATATGGCCAAAATGATGAACGTGCCGGTTTTGGGTCTGGTGGAAAACATGAGCTATGTGCAGTGCCCGGACTGCGGGAAAAAGATTCAACTGTACGGCGAGAGCCATGTGGACGAAATTGCGGCCAGTTACGGTCTTCCTGTGCTGGGCCGTATGCCCATTGACCCCGCCATCGCCAGTGCCTGCGATAAGGGCGAGATCGAAGATTTTACCGGCGACTGGCTGAACGAGGCCGCCGATGCGGTCATGCTGCTGAAATAACACCGGGTAGTTTTAAAAAGGCAGCGCCCTCAGCCGGGATCGGCCAGTATATAAAAACAGAGAAAAGAAGAGCGCCGGAATGGTCCATTCCGGCGCTCTTTTTTTCTGCTTGTTTGGGAAATTTAATGTCGGACATTGGCTTTCAATACTTTAATGGGACTGCCCGGTTCCCGGGTGCGGATGACAAAATCCCCGGCCTTTGCCGGCAGAAGGAATGTCTCGGCATAATGAACGGGGAACGGGGGGAACCGCCCCTCCGGGCTCTCGACCACAGCGCCTTTCCCCTCCACCAGGTTGCAGACGGCCACTTCCCCGTCGGTGGGAATACGGACCTGCGTCTGGATGGAAAACACCTGCGTTTCGATGAACTCCAGTTCGTGAAGGCCGGTTTTCACCCGCGTATAATCGGGCGTTTCCTCCATCGTCTCAAAACGGTTGATCAGATTCTCCCGGACCCATTGGGTAGTCCGGTCAAATTGAAGTACCTTTTTTCCGTCCTCAATGTGGATGGGCCGGGGCTTTCCGTCCAGCCCCACGCGGTCCCAGTCCCACAGCTTAAAGGTGAAGATATAGGGGGTGGCACTGACCTCCAGCACCATACAGTTTTTTGAAGAGCAATGGATGGTTCCCGCCGGGATCAGAAAATGATCGTGCTTTTTGGCGGGGAAAAAATTGACATACCGGTCCACGTCAAAGCGCGTGGTCCCCCGCTGGGCTTCCTCCAGATCCGCTACCATTGCTTTGGGATCCACCCCCTCTTTCAGTCCCAGGTATACCCCGCCGTCCTCCCCGGCATCGAGAATGTAATAGCTCTCGTCCTGGGTATAGGTCATTCCGAATTTCTGGTGGATATAGTCCGTCAGCGGATGCACCTGCAGGCTCAGGTTCTGCCCGCCCATGGTATCCAGAAAATCGAACCGGATGGGGAATTCCGCACCAAACCGCGCAAAATTCTTTTGTCCCAAAAACTCCCTCGGCTGATACATGGTGAGATTCATCGCCGGGGATTCAATCCGCACCCCGCCGTAATTCAGATACAGGCTGTTTTCCTCGGGTACCCCGTCAAACGCCCAGGCATAGTTTTTCTCAGCGGGATCCAGGTGGCACACCTCTTTCATCCACTGCCCGCCCCAAACGCCGGGGTCAAAATACGGAACCAAGCGGAACGGCCGGGAGGTAAGCTGCTTCAGCCCCCCGCGGAACCCCGCGCCGCTGACCATGGCCGGGCGGTTTTTTGTGTTGGTATCCAGATAGAAGTCCATCCGGTCATACAGCCCCGCCTTGTGCCGGTCGGCAATGCGCCATTCCACAAAAAATCCCCGTTTGTACTTCCGCAGGTTGTCCTCTTCATAGTTTTTCTGCTTATAGTTGGGCATTCCCTGCCGGTACCGCAGCTGGATTTCCCAACGCGCCATGTCCGCATAGACCAGTACGCCCTTTTCCGTTACCAGTGAAGCACCAAAGCCATAGACCAGCGTTTTCCCCCGGTGGTTTTCCACCCGGTTTTGGGCTTCCTTCAGTTTTTCGGGGTCGATAAAATCGAGAAGGGTGCCGTAATACAGAATCCCCCGGACCCGGTCCTCGGTCAGATGGAACTGCATCCGCCGCGTCAGCTCATCCCCGTCGTAAAAGAGATCCTCCATGTTGATCAGCAGGTCGGGCTGCACCGCCTGCCGGATCTGCGGGAGAATCTCGGCGTCGTCGGTCCCCGGATAGCAGTCCACCACCAAAACCGGCTGGGAGGACAGGGCCTCTTTCAGTACGTTCTGGATTTCGCCCCACCCCTGCCAGGCTTCGCCGTCGTACCCCTCCACTTTCGTTTGGGGGAATTTATCGTATTCGCTATGAAAATTCAGATATCCCATCGGTTACTTATTTTCCTCCCACACGATTTCCCCATTTCTCTTATACACACGGCACGGGAACGGCATTTTTTCCGTGGCCCCGTAATCATGCCCGGCCGTGGTGGGCCAGCAGGCCCCCGCGCGCAGCACCTCGTCCCCGGTGTTGATCAGCCGGTGGGCCAGGTGCCCGTCAATATGGTGGAGCGATCCCGGCGCGACCCTCTCGGCCCAGGCCTTCCCGTCCTCATCCATAAGCAGCAGCAGCCCGGTTCCGCTGATTCCGAAATAGAATTCCGCACAGTCCCGGTCCATATGGAAGTGTCCCCGGGTCATGTTGCACTCCCCGTGAATGGTCACCGGCTCCAAAACGGTCATTCCCCAGTAGAGATCTCCCTTTTTTCCGGCATCCCCCGCTTCGTAGGAATATACCGTATACAGCAGTGTATCCGGGTCTTCCCCCTCCGTACCGGCAAACAGAGAGGCGGCTTCCCGCAGATATTTCCGGTAGGATTTCACCTTTTCTCCCTGGATAACGCCGTCCTCCAAAAAGTGGTGCCACGCCTGCGGCTCTGTGACTTTCATCGTCTCACTCCTTCTTTCCTGTCCGTATTACGGAACAAAGTTCTCCCAATTTACAAGCTGCGGATGGGATACAAAGAGAAACCGGTCGGGGTCCTCTTCAAACTGGGTATAAATCGGTTTTCCCGGTTCAATGCCCAGCTCGGTGTACGGGCGCGGCCGTTTGATCACGCACTCCTCCGTTTGATAGGCCGGGTTCTTTTGAAAAACGATCGCCTGATCTCTCACCACCGGGAACCATGCCACCCCGCCGTGGCTGCGCACCCCGCGGTAATCGAAGCCGTAATCCCGCACGCACCAGGCGCCGAAGGTGAGATTTTGTGTGATATCCGCCACAATGGTACAATGCGCCCAGTTGGGAGGAACAATGACCACCTCGCCCGGATATGCCAGCACCGCATAGCACCGCCCCGGGTTGTCCCCGGCGGTCTCCTGCATATAGATGTAAGCGGCCCCGCTCCATATTTCATAAACCTCACAGGTGGACATGCCGCAGGAGGCGGAAACCGCATGGATATGCCCCTGGGAACGGACGGGCTCCTCCCCCAGCTTTCCTTTGGCATAGGTGACCGCCCCATACAGCAGATTGCGTCCGAGCATCGCGGCACGGTCCTTTTCATTGCCCACATCCATGGCAATGGAATACACAATTTCGGGCCCCTGGCAATGGGGGTCCCGCAGATTTTTGCGAATGGAATCCAGTGTGCGGTTTTCCACCTGCGGGCCAAAGACCCCCTGTCCGTACTGGAAACCCAGGGGATCGGCCGTGGGCCGGATCTCAAATCCCGGATAAAACTTCATGTTTCCTCCCCCTCTTTCAGCTTGATTAACGACGCGGCCCCGATGATACCCGCCGTATTTTTCAGTTTGGCCGTTTCCACCACCGGCGGCTCCAGATAATCGCCGGCAAAGCAGTATTCCCGCACTTTGCGGTTCAGGGGCACCAGCAGCGATTCGCCCTCGTTGCAGATTCCGCCGCTGAGCAACACCTTTTCCGGGCGGAACAGGTTGACCAGATTGGCAATTCCGTTGGCCAGCGCCTCGATATAATCCCGGATCACCTGCCCGGCCCAGGGATCTCCCTGTTTTGCCGCTTCAAAGGCGGTCCGTCCGTCAATTTGGTCGGGATTCCCTGCGCATAAATCAGCCAGCCGCGACTGCGGATGCTGCCAAAGCTGCTCCCGGGTATCCCGGATCAGGGCGGTTGCCGAGGCATAGGCCTCCAGACACCCTCTGCGCCCGCAGGTGCACCTCCTTCCGTTCTGCACCAGCACGCTGTGCCCGGCTACGCCGCCGCATCCGCTGCCCGTCAGAAGCTGACCGTTGACAAGAATACCGCTCCCTACGCCGGTGCCCAGCGTCAGCAGCACCACATTGGCGCACCCCACGGCGCTTCCGGCCATCTGCTCGCCCAACACGGCACAATTGGCGTCATTGGTAACGGCCACCGGCATGTGCAATTGCCGGGACAAAAGGCTTTGAACGGGAAGATCGTGCCAGTCAAAATTATTCGAATACAGCACCGTTCCCGTCCCACTGTGGATAATGCCCGGGCAGCCCAGCCCCACGCCCGCCACCTGCGTGGGGGAGATGTTGTTTTTTTCCAGAATAGCCCGCACCTGTGCGGCCATTTTCTCAATCACATGGCCGGCGCCCGCCTGCACCTGAGTTTTGCAGGACGACTGGTCGAGGATGCGGAAATCCGGATCCACAATGCCCAGCTTTACATTGGTGCCGCCCAGATCAATCCCTATCCGATACACCGTACCTCCTCCTTCTGCCGCTCATTCCCGCAGAACGGCGAGGAACGAATCGGTTCCTCCGTCAATTTCGACCACTCCGTTTTCCAGCCGGGTATACGCCACGCCACTGACGGAACCGTTCCAGTGCAGCAGCAGCTTTTCGGGGGATCGCTTTCCGCTGTGCTCATAGGTGAGAATATAAGCATCCTTGTCCTTTTCCAGCTTCAGGGTAATGGCGCCATAGCGGGTCGGGGTCTCTTCCAGAATCAGCGGCGTCTGGTCATCCGGCAGCCATTCCTCCGGCATACCGGCAAACAGCTCCAGATTCCCCTTCTTCTCCATTACAATCATGTTTCTGGTCACATAAATAAACATGGCCGAGCCCCAGTTGTGCGGCATATCCCCCAGCATTTCATCCGAGTTCGTGCCCTTGATCGCCTGTTCCTCTCTCCAGCAGCGCGCGGGGGCCGCATGATTGGCAAAGGCGTAGAGGTAATCGGCCGTTTTATCCCCCCGGCCGGCATACAGCCAGGCCAGCGCGTCGAACATGCTTCCGTACGGCCAAACCGCCTCCCAGCACATCCATCCGGTCTCCTCCGGAATCCCCTCCCGGTCATCCACGCTGTCAACCAGCGCCAACAGGTTTTGCACCAGCTCATCGTCCGGCTCGAAAACTTCGCCCGGATAAATCGCCTGGCTGTAGGCCCAGATGCCCGTCTGGGGCTTATACACCTCGTGGTTCAGCACGTTTTCATCATTCATGTTCTCCACAACCCGGCGTTCCAGCTCTTCCTCAGACAGCATGCTCATCGGCAGATAGGGGATCCCCTCCCTGGTATAGCGGGTATCCCGCTTGGCCGCCTTGCGGAAAGCCGCCATAATGCTGTCAAATTCGGCCCCGAACTCCTCAAACCCCTTCAGGCCCAGCCGTTTTCCTGCCTCATAGGCGGCCTTTAACCCGTGCATCACCCAGAGCGGCGTGGTGTACTCGGGTTCGACGTTGATGCCGCCGTCGCCCAGGCACGGCGGGAACAGATCATACCCCGGGTATTCCTCTCCCAGCTCTCTTGCCTGCCGGCGCTGATCCCGGATATGGCCCAGTGCGCGGCACAGGGTTGGCCACAGCTCAATCAGGCGCTCGTCATCCTCCATAATCTCGCACTGGCGGACGATGGTGGCAATCGCAATTCCGGTCTCCTTATCATGGGGGCTCATAATTTCAATCGAACCGTCCGGATGGACATTGGCCAGCACCGACAGCATCCCGGCGTAGGCCTCATCATGGCGGCCCATCATATGCACGCTCTCCAGAATGAAATGCCCGTCCACGAACCACAGGCCCCGGTAATACGTCGGGCCCACCTGATAGGTATACACCTTGTCGTGGACCTCCCGGGCCTGGAGAATATTGCGGCCGCAGGATTTCAGCATATCCATGATCTGGCCGTCCGGAATCTGCATCTTCTTTTGGAAGGGCCGGACGGAAGCCCAGTACTCCTCCGCCCACTTTTCGGCCTGCTGCGCACTTTCCAGAGTAACCTCCTGATCGGACAGTTCTCCCTCCTGTACGAAGAAGAACGCGCCCTCTTTGATCTCACCGGCCGCCATGTGATACGGCTTTACCCCCGGCACACAGCGGGTTTTAATCCCCGGAACCGCCCGGATGGAAAACGAGTCGTCCGCTTCCCTGCCCAGTTCAGAGAGGACCACGGTGGCACGGGTCGTGGTAAAATTCTCTTTCGTCTCCAGCTTCCAGCGCACCACATCCACCCGGGCGCCCCCGGACGTCCGCCAGGCAAACGTCTTCCAGGATACCCGGCTCGCTTCGTAGTCCTCCACCGTTGTTACAATGGCCGCACCCGGATCCCCAAAATCCTGTGTGACGCGCAGCAGCTTGTCCCGGTAGGTGATGGTGGGCTTATACCGGAACCGGAAGCCGCGGTTTACCGCCGTGCGGTTGTGCACGGGGTACTTCACATCGTTATTCCGCATATAGAACTGCAGGGTATCCTCGTCTCTTCCCCGGCTGAAGCCGAAATTGATGCTGCCATCCTCCCGCAGAATGGTCTTATGGACGTCGTCCACCAGTCCGATGCAGCTTTGCGGCCGTTCCGGGGCAAAGCGAAAGTCGATGACTCTGTTTTCTTTCATGATATCTGTTCCTTTCTGTTTTTCTTTATTCAGCAGCCCCGGCTTTCCCCGGCGGCTTTTCCTCCCTGTTCGGAATCCCCCATTTTCCGGCTTCCTATTCTCAGTCTGCCTCCCTCTCATCCAGGCAGCTGCCGGTAATCACCGCCAGCTCGGTGTAGATCACGTCGCTCTCCGGACACTGAGCAAAAGCCAGATACCTCGCCATGGTCTGAACCCCCAGGTAACCCTGACGGAAGGGCTCCTGTGTCACCGTAGCCATAACAATTTTTTCACGCAGTGCTTTTTTTACGTCGTCAATCAGGTCATAAACCAGCAGTTTCGGCTTTTTTCCCTCTTTCTGTTCCCGGATAGCCCGGATGCTTCCGCTGATGCCCGCCCCCAAAATGCACAGATAATCCAAATTGGGATGCTCCTGCAGGATCATCGCCGTTTTCTGATACGAGATCGCATCATCGTCCTCATTGGCATGGCGGCAGACAAGGTGGATGTTCGGGCTCTCCTGCCGGAGAAACTGCAGGAAACCCTGTTCCCTTCGCGTGGTGGCCAGGTTTCTCTCGGTGCCGGTCAAAACGGCCACCTGCGTCTCCCGGCCGCCGGCCAGCATGCTCAACAGTTCAGCCATGACGGTACCGCTTTTTTTCTGCCGGCATCCCACATAAGCCAGCCGGTCCGCGCTCTGGCTGTCGGAGTTGATGGTCACCACCGGAATCCCCCGCCTTTTCAGCCCGGCAATTTTCGCATCCACCCGGGGGCTTAAAATCGGCTTCATCACAATGCCGCCCGCTCCCATGGCAACGAACTCATCCATCACGCGGAGCTGCTCGTCCACATCGTATTTGGTCAGAATCCGGATTTCGCCGGAAACCCCAAATTCCTGAAATTCCTCCACGGCCGTCTTGGCCCCGTTGATGACCTCCTCGTAAAAGGGATTATTCTCCGTGACAACCAGAATACCGATCAACCGTTTGCCATACTGCCGGTCGGATAACAGCTTTCCGGCGAGATTGGGTTTATAGCCCAATTCGGAAGCCACGCGCTTGATTTCCAGGGCCACCTCTTTTTTCACGCCGGGCCGGTCGTGCAGGGCCCGATCCACTGTGCCACGGGATACCCCCACTTTCTTTGCAATCTGTTCTAAGGTAATGGCCATAGATCTCCCCTTCCTCCGTTTCGTTCACGTGAACGGAATGGGCCAAACGGTGCCCTTTCCGTTTTTATGGTCCTCCCCCTGTACCCACAGGATTGCCCGTTCTTCGTACCGTTCACGTGAACGGTACGGGGTTACCTACATAATAAGTTTCCCCTTTCCGTTTGTCAATAGGGGGAATTCATTTTTTCGGCCGTCCCGGATCAAGACCTGGCTCCTCCCAAAAACAAAATCCCCTTGCCGGGAGAGAGAATCCGGCAAAGGGACAGGCAGAATCAAAAAAGGGGCGGGTATAAATCCCGGGTATTCTGAAAAGCCCGGCCGTTTTCCGGCCGCACCCATATGTCCCCATTGTATCCGGTCTTTGTAAAAAACAAATCAAAGGAATCTGTTTTTTTCTCAAATTCTGCCCGAAAAAAGTGTTCCCGGCTCCCTACCTGCCGGGAACACTTTTTACATCTGATGCTTTACAATGGAATAATCATCGCCATACTGGAAATAGGGGCATTCCGTTTCCTTGTAGGCGAGAAAGCGCTCCATCTCATCTTCATCCAGATTCACCTGACAAAAATAGCTGTCGTACTCATCGTCATAGACGTAGTTGCGGCAGTATTCACAGCTCGACTGCATGGACGGCTCCTCCCCTTTTCTGTTTATTTTTCTCATTATAACAGAAACCATGCTTTTCTTCCATCCCTTTCTTTGCCTTATCCCAGCGTGACATCCAGAACCATCATGGTCAAAAAACCCAGGGCAAAACCGATGGCCCCCGGCCGGGAATTCTCGCCGCCGCAGGCCTGGGGCAGCAGCTCCTGCGCCACCACAATCAGCATGGCACCCGCCGCAAAGGCCAGCAGATACGGCAAAATGGGAACCATAATAAACGAGAGAACGATCGTCAGCGCGGCTCCCAACGGCTCGACCACCCCGCTGAGAACCCCGTGCAGAAAAGCCCTCCCCTTTTTCACCCCTGCTGCATGCAGGGGCATGGAAATAATGGCCCCTTCCGGAAAATTCTGTACTGCGATGCCCAAGGAAAGCGCCATGGCGCCCGCCTGCGCCTGACCGTCCTGTATCCCGGCAAAGGCAGCTCCTACCGCCATACCCTCGGGCAGATTGTGAAGGGTAACCACCAGTACCATCAGCAGGGTGCGGCGCCAATGCTCCTGTGATGTGGTTTTTTCCTCGGCCCGTACCAACTTGGGACTGATCGCATCGGCGACCAACAGAAATCCCACACCAAAGAGGAAACCCAGCAAGGCCGGTACAAACGCCCAGCTCCCCCAATCCGCACTCTGTTCAACCGCTGGAATCAGCAGTGACCAGACCGAGGCCGCTGTCATCACTCCCGCGGCAAATCCCATAAATCCCTGCTGCAGCCAGGGGCTGACCGCGCGTCGCAGAAAAAGCACACTGCCCGCCCCCAATGCTGTACCGGCGAACGGCAGAAAGATCCCCCAAAACGTACCCTCCATATTTCCTCACACCTTTTCCCTTTCGGTTTTCTATATTTTAGTGGATGCCGGAGGGCAAAAAAATGTGCAGCTCTTTCTTTGGGTGAGGGTACTGCAAAGTCTTTAGAAAGTCGCCGCGTTTTCTTGACTTTCTTTTCACCTCATGGTAAATTTAGTAAGCAGAACAAAACTATTCGGGTTTTGAAGGGAGAGAGAAATATGCAGGACTTTCATCTTCAAGGATGGACTTTTCACTATAACGTGCACAGAACACAGGAATTTTACGAAGCCATTACTCTGGCAGATACCCCGTTTGTCCGGAATTTTTTGGAAAACCGTGATTCTTTTCCGGCGGAATTATCCGGCCTTTTGCAGATATTGGGGGCTTCCCCCCTCCTTCCCTACGAGATGTTCCCCGGTGTGTGCGACCGGGTGGATCAAAAAGGGGAATATATTCTCTATTACCCCATCTGTGGGGAGGCGCTGCATCCCGAGGGCGATCCCTCCTATTCCATTGACCTTGGCACCGTTCAGGCGCATGTTCTCCCCTGCTATCAGGCGGGACTGAAGGATCCCTTCCCGGGAGATCCGGGTTTTGTATTGGAAATCCGGCTGCTGATGTTTCCCTGGAAGCAGACCGATGTCTCCCTGCAGGATGTATACAGCCCGCGCCGCTTTTCCTGGAAAAAGAAGGGATAAGCGATGGGGCCCAATCTATGATAAGAAAAGAGAAATGCCATCTGCACTTTGGTTTGGGTGCAGATGGCGTTTTTGCGTATTCATTTTCAAAAACCGTTAGAATCCGAAGAAGGCGCGGGCGTTCTCACAGCAGATTCCCCGCACAAGGGAGGTGAGTGTTTCCATGTCGTCAGGGTACTCCCCGTTTTCCACCCACTGGCCGATCAGTCCGCACAGAATCCGACGGAAATACTCGTGCCGCGTATAGGACAAAAAGCTGCGAGAATCCGTCAGCATCCCCACAAAATTCCCCAGCAGCGAGGACTGGGCCACATCCCGCAGCTGCTTTTCCATCCCGGCCTTTGTATCCTGGAACCACCAGGCCGCTCCCAGCTGTACCTTACCGCGCACCTGGGGCTCTGTAAAGCTGCCGGCGACCGAGGCGATCATCATATTCTCCTCGCCGCTGAGCGAATAGAGGATAGTCCGCGGCAGGCTGTCCGTCTCCTCCAGCGCATTGAGCAGGGCCGACAGCTGGGCGCTGCTCTCGTTGGTGGAAATGCAGTCAAACCCCGTATCCGGCCCCAGCAGCCGGAACTGGCGGCGGTTTACATTCCGCTGGGCATTATAGTGCAGCTGCATTACCCAGCCGCGCTTTTTGTACTCGCGCCCGAGGAAAGTGAGCATATGGGTGATGTACAGTTCCTCTTCCCGCTGCGTGACGCGGTGGCCATGCAGGGCGCGCAGGAAAACGGCCTCGGCCTCCTGCTCGGTGGCGGGGACAAAGGGGAGGGTATCCAGCCCGTGGTCACAGGCCCGGCATCCCATTTTGTCAAAGAAATCCATGCGCAGGCACAGAATCCGCTTGAATTCCTTCAGCGAGGAGACCGCCAGATGGCACACTTCCTCCAGCAGATGGACGTAAGAAGGGAACCCCGGCTGCCGGCATTTCAGCGCCCGGTCCGGCCGGAAGGAGGGGAGCACTTTCACCGGAAAACCCTTTTCCTCCCGCAGCTTTTCGTGCCAGCACAGGTCATCCGCCGGGTCATCGGTGGTGCCGATCACCTCGACATGAGAGCGCCGAATCAGCCCCCGCACCGATAGGGTGGGATCCTCCTGCAGTTTCTTCCGGGTCAACTGCCAGACCTCCTCCGCTGTGCCGCCGTTCAGCACCCCTTCATACCCGAAATACCGCTTTAATTCCAAATGGCACCAGTGGTACATCGGGTTTCCGATCGCCAGGGGCAGGGTCTCGGCAAAGCGCTGAAACTTCTCCCGGTCCGGCGCTTTGCCGGTAATTTCCTCCTCGGGCACCCCATTCTGGCGCATCAGCCGCCATTTGTAGTGATCCCCGCCCAGCCATACCTGGGTGATGTTCTCAAAGCGCCGGTCCTCCCAGATCTCCCGGGGATTGATATGGCAGTGGTAGTCCAGAATGGGAAGATCCTTCACCTGTCGGAATAATTCTCTGGCCGTATCATTGGGCAGCAGGAAGTCCTCCCCCATAAATGCTCTTTTCACGCGGCTGCGCTCCTTTCACAGAATCTCCCCTTTCGCGGAAGGGGCTGTTTTTCTCCCGGCCTATATTCTTTTGGCCAAAGAGACATGCTCATCCAGTTCAAAAAAACCGTTTTTCCGGTAAAACTCGTACGCCGGTACCGTCCGTTCCGTCTGAAGGAATATCTGCTGTATTCCCTTCTCCCGGATACAGGTTTCAATTTCCCGTAAAAAGCGGGTTCCCAACCCCCTGCCCTGCTCCGAAGTTTTGATGCAGAATTCGTCGATATAGTACTCGGTTCCCGCATACCAGTGCCGGATACTCCCCATGGCGAGGCCGACCATCTCTCCGTTTTCAAAGAAACCAAATACCAGTGAATTGGGATTTCCGGTTAAGTCCAGAATATATTGACGGAGCTGGCAGGGATCGCTCCAGTCGTCATTCCAGGGTTCCTTTGTGAACACCTCCCGGAAAAAAGTCTCGATTTCACAAAGGCTGCTGTTTTTCAGTTCTCTGATTTCTACCATCAATTTCTCCTCCTCGATGATGCCCCCGGACCAAAACATTTTCAATGCCACCACTCTTCAGAGACAGCCTGTTTTCCCCCTTGCCCCGGGCCCGTTTTCTGGTATACTGACAGAAAAGCAACCCTTTGGGGAGAGCGTTTACAGGGCGCCCTGATTTTCCGGAAAAATATCGTAAAAAATTCTTCAACCCCCCTTGACCTTGCCGCTGCGTCATCCTGTACCATAGACGGCAGAAGGAAATTCCCCACAGAGGAAAGGAGTGTTCCCCATGGAATACACAGTAAACGAATGTGCCCGGCTGGCCGGAATCAGTGCCCGCACGCTGCGGTATTACGATCAGATCGGGCTGTTGTCCCCCGCACGCCTGACCGCCGCGGGATACCGCCTGTATGGCCCGCGGGAAGTGGACCGTCTGCAGCAGATCCTGCTGTACCGCGCCATGGAGATTCCCCTGTCCCAAATCCGGGAGATGCTGCAGGATCCCGGATTTGACCGGGAAAGGGCCCTGAACGGCCATTTGGTCGCCCTGCGGGAAAAAAGGGCACAGCTGGATACCGTCATCCAAACCGTGGAGAAAAGCCTTCAGCAAATGAAAGGAGAATGCACCATGAAAGACTCTGAAAAATTTGAGGGACTGCGCCGCCGGGCGGTCGAAGAAAACGAGGCCCGCTACGGCCGGGAAATCCGCCGCCGCTTCGGGGACGAGGCAATGGACGGTGCCAATGAAAAATCACGGAGCCTGTCCGAAAAGCAGTGGGAGGATCGGGAAGCGCTGCAGCAGCGCGTGAACGATGCCCTGCGCCGGGCCCTGATGACCGGCGATCCGGGCTCACCGGAAGCGATGGAACTGGCCCGGCTGCACCGGAAATGGCTATGCAGCTATTGGAAAGACGGCACCTATACCAAAGAGGCCCACCGGGCACTGGCCGCCATGTATGTGCAGGACGAGCGATTTTTCGCCTATTATGAAGGGGTAATCCCCGGCGGCGCCGCTTTCCTGCAGCAGGCCATCGAGCGGTACTGTGCCGAATGACCGTTATTTAACCGCCGTAAAGAACAGGCGGTTAAACGGCAGGATCACTTCGCCCGTATGGGTCAGGGGATAGGCTTTTTCCGCCCGCCGCAAAATCTCCTCCTGAAAGTGCAGGCCGTCCTCCTCGCTCAGCGCCTGCAGATACGGGCGCAGCCGGGTACTCCGCACCCACTCCAGCAGTGCCTGATGCGAGGGCATCGCCTGGTGATACACCGTCTCCCAGAGAGTAAAGGAGGACGAGCAGCGCGACAGCACCTCAAAATATTCCCGGGGCGGCAAGGCTTCGCTCGTCTCGAAAAACACGTGCTGCAGCCCCCAGGCGGGGTCGGCCGCCACCTGATGGATGATCTGGAACAGCGGCTCCCGGGGGTTATAGGGGACCTGCACCGCCAGCACACCGCCCGGGTTCAGCTTTTCCATCAGCTGGGGCAGCAGCGTCTCATGGTCGGGCAGCCACTGCAGGCAGGCGTTGGAGAACAGCAGGTCGTATCCATCCTCCAGTTCCCGCAGGTCACGCAGGGAAAAGGACAGGGAGGGATAGCTTACCCTGGCCTTTTCAATCATATTGGGCGAGCTGTCAATCCCCACCAGTTCGGCCTGGGGGAATGCCCGGTGCAAAACCGCCGTGCTGTTTCCGGGCCCGCACCCCAGGTCTGCGACCTTTTTGGGGGAAAGATCCCGCAGTCGGTTTACCAGATCCACCGAGGGCTGTGTGCGCTGTTTCTCAAATTTCAGGTACTGTTCCGAGTTCCAATCCGCCATACATTCCGCTCCTTTTTTCTCCGTGTTTTCTTTTGTCAGTATAGCAGACCTTTTCCCCACCGTCCAGCGGCTTTTTCCCTGTTACCCCGCTTTTTATCCCCGAAAGCTGTCATTTTCGCATAAGGAAATTAAAAAACACGGATTTTTTATAGTTTTTCTTCTATTTTCCTTGTATTCTCCTTGTTTTTTCTATAAAATAGAAGAAACAAGGGGGTTCCCGATAAAGGAGTGAATGCTATGCAAATGAATATGGTCAAACTTCCCACCAAACAAGAGGATCTGTATCTCCGCACGGTAAAGGGTCACTTTGCGACCAGCCACAGCCACATCAATTACTATATCGACGTAACCATGCAGAAGTCCCGCCTGTCCGAGGCCAAGGCGGTCGCCCAGGCGCTGGTATCCGCTTACCGCACCTCCACCGTAGTGGATACGATTCTGTGTCTGGATGGGACCGAGGTCATCGCCGCCTGTTTGGCCGACGATCTGACCAAGGATGATTTTATCAACATGAACGCCCATCAGACCATCTATATCGTCACTCCCGAGCACACCTCCGGCAGTCAGCTGCTGCTGCGGGACAACATCATCCCCATGGTGAAGAACAAGCATGTTCTGATCCTGGCCGCTTCGGTGTCTACCGGGTACACGGCGGAAAAAGCCGTGGAGGCGGTCCGCTATTACGGCGGCGAGGTCTCGGGCATCTCCGCGATCTTCTCCTCTCTGGATGAGTGCGAGGGCTTCCCGGTCACCTCGATTTTCCATACCCGTGACCTGCCGGATTACGCCAGCTACAGCGCGCGGGAGTGCCCCTTCTGCAAGGCGGGCCAGAAGATCGACGCGCTGGCCAACAGCTACGGCTATTCGACCCTGTAAATTTTCTTCGGCAAAACGGCCCGGAAGAGAACCCCTCTTCCGGGTCATTTTTCTCTCTCCGTCATACCATAGCCGAAAATCCGCTCATCGTCCTTTTCATACGTCCTTTTCCGGCAGGCGTCCTCACTGTTTCCCTCGATGGTGTACACCTGCCCGTTTTTCACCCCCTGCACAATACCCACATGATTGGGTGTGCCGTCCTGCTCCCAGTCAAAAAAGATGAGATCCCCTGGCTGGGGGGTGGTTCCTCCCTCCCGCCAGCGGTTGTGCTGCAAAAACCACTGCATTCCCTCGCGGCAGGAGGCAAATTTCGGCAGGCATCCCTGCTGCAGCAGTCCGGATTGTTCCCCGCACCAGGAGACAAAGCAGGCGCACCACTCCACCCGCTGGGAAAATCCGTACCAGCTCCAGTATGGCTCACCCCCTGTCTGGCCCAATTGGGAGGCGGCCGCCTGCACCAGCGGATGGCTGCCGGTAGCTTCCCTCTCCCACTGCTGCCAAAAATCCTCCTGCTGCAGGGCTTTTTCCAGGCGGGCGGTCTGCTCCTGGGGCCATTCCTCCTCCTGTGCCAGCTGCAGGGCCCCCTTGGGCAGAACCCGGATCACCGCGGTTGTCTTCCCCCCCGTGACCTCACATTGGATCGTAAGGGGCGTCATCTTCCGGTAGATCTCGCACATCTGCTGTTGTTCCTCTTCCGAAAAGAAGATTTCCTCATGGAAATCCTCCCGTCCCTCCTGAATCAGTACCCAGAGGATGGCCTCCCTCTCTGCAGTGCGCTCTCCCTCATACCGGCAGGGGATTTCCCCGGCCCCCTGTCGCAGGAGGTCCACCCGGGAGAGGTAGTCCTCGGTCAGCCTCCATTGTGCGGCCGCCAGCGCACTCTCTTCGAGAGAATCCGGCTCGCTCTTTTCCACAAAAAGACCCACGCTGATCCCGCCCACCAGCCAGAGCAGCAAAAGCCCCGCGGCCCATTTTCCGCGTATTTTTTTCCATCGGCAAAAATGGTTTTTCATTCGGTTCTCCCCCTTTATCCGGCCTGCCCTGCTATATATAGTGGGGAACCAAATCGGGCAGAACCCCTCTCTGTGGGGAATCCACCATGGATTTTCCCGAAAAAGACCGCTATAATGAATCTATGAACCGGAAGGAAGGGGAACCCGTATGAACTTTTTGGCACTGGAATATTTTCTGGAGATTGAGCACGCCGGCAGCTTTTCTGCCGCGGCGCGAAAACTGTTCGTCTCCCAGCAATCCCTGAGCGAGAGCATCCAGAAGCTGGAGCAGGAGGTGGGAGCTGCGCTGTTTGTGCGGAAACGCCCGCTTGTTCTGACCGAGGCCGGCCTGCGGTTTTCCCAGGGGGCCCGCGCTATCCTGGAAATCCGCACCGGTATGCTGCGGGACATCGCCGCTCCGGGGGATCAGCAGCGCCACAAGCTCACCCTTGCCGTCTCTACATTCGAGGCTCCCCCCTTCCTGCCGGAACTGCTGGCGGGCTTCACCGCTGTCCACCCGGAATACGAGATCTCGGTGGTAAAGCGGCAGGTAACCGATATTGCCAGCCATATGGATGGCGTGGATCTATTCTTCAGTTTTCTGCCCCTGGATCCCAATCTGGAGCATATCCGGCTGATCGAAAAGGACAGGCTGGTGCTGGCCGTGCGGCAGAGTCTGCTGGCCCAGCATTTTTCCGGGCCCCTCTCCTCCCTGCGGCAGGAGCTGGCGGAAAAGGGCGGCCTGGCACTTTTGCGGCAGATGCCGTTTATCCTTCTGTATGACCGCAAGGGCGATGAAATTCCACTGACCCGCCAACTGTTCCGGCGGGCGGGTTTTTCCCCGGTTGTCGGCTTTCAATCGGATAACGGCGATTTAAATACCTCCATGTGCCTTCGGGGATTTGGGGCCTGCATCGGTCCGGAGGACCTGTTCCGAAGGAAATTCCATGACCACTTAAAAGCAGCGGATGATCCCATGCTGCTGCTCCCCCTTGATTCCGGGGAAGAGGATATCTGCTTTGCCCTGAGCTATCAAAAGGGGAAAAAACTCTCCTCCAAAGAGCTGTGCTTTATTGACGCCGCGCGCGAATTTTTGAAAAACACGCAGGAACCGTGAAAAACGGTTCCTGCGTGTTTTTATTACAGGATTTACCTTGTGGAATGACCGATTTTTTGTGTTTTACAGGAAATTTCCTGTATGCTATCATAAATTTGTATGAAGCGAAAACAGATGAATATGAAAGGAGTGGCCATCCATGAATTTTCCCTATCAAAAACTGCTGTCGCCCTATTCGTTAACGGAAAACATTGTCCTGAAAAACCGGATCATCTCCCCCAATGTGCTTCGCTCGCACAATCAGGGACCGGAGACCTGGCCCGCCGATCCCCAGTTTGCCGAATGCGCCCAGTTATGCCGCAGCGGGGCGGCGATGTTCAGCTACCGTCATACCGGAAAATTCGGCGGCGGCTCCCGGCGGCGGGGGCCGTCCGACAACCGCGTGGGGCTGGATTATGAGAACACCCAGACCAGGAATTATCTGGCGCAGCTGGCCGCCCAAACCCATATGCTGGGGTCGAAAATCCTGGTGAAGCTGGAGCAGGAGTTCCCCAATGGGATGAGCCTGCACGGGGGCGTGCCGGAGTTTTTGTTCCCTGCGCCCGCGGGATTTCCCTCCAAGCTGAACGGCAGAACTCCCCTGACACGGGAGCAGATGGCGGCCAATTGCTGCCCGAAAGAGCTGTTCCCCCAGGTGATCGAGGAAATGGTGGATTTGATGCGCATGTACGTTGAACTGGGCTTTGACGGGATGAGCATCCGCTGTGACCGGTACCTGGACGCCGCCATCAATCTGCGCACCGACGAGTACAACGGCCCGATCGAGAACCGCGCCCGTTTTACATACGAACTGCTTCACCGCATGAAAGAGGTTTTTGGCCCCGACTTCCTCATCGAGGGCGCCATGCCGGGCTCCCAGCTTCACGGGGAGAAGGGTGAGAGCCCGTGCGGCTATACCCTGGAGGAAACCATCCGCTTTGCCAGGATGATGGAGGGAACCATCGACGTTCTCCAGATCCGCAACGAAAATATGATTCATTATCATCCCACCGGCTACGATGCCCGGCCGCACGAACATGAGAGCCTGCGCTTCTGCCGTGCCATCCGCGAGGCAGGGGTCTCCATGACGCTGGCGGCCGCCTGCGGTTTTGTGGATCCCGACGAGATGGAGAAGGCCCTGGAATCCGGCGTGTGCGACCTGCTGTCCGTGGGGCGGGAGCTGATTGCCGAACCCGATTTTACCAAGAAACTGCTGCTGGGGCAAAAGCCCGTCCCCTGTATCCAGTGCAACAAATGCCACGGCGACGAGCCGGTGTCCCGGCTGTCCACCTGCTCGGTCAACCCCACTTCCGGGATGAATCACCGCTTCAGCTATACACTGAGCCCCTCGGGGAAAAAGAAGAAGGTGACCGTCATCGGCGGCGGGCTGATCGGCATGCGGGCGGCCGTTATGGCCGCTGAGCTGGGCCACACGGTCACGCTGTATGAAAAAACCGGTTATCTGGGCGGAAAGGCCAAATATGCCGATCTGTACGATTTCAAGTGGCCGATCCGTCGCTACCGCGAATGGCTGATCGGGGAACTGGATGCAAAAAATGTGACGGTTCACACCCAATGTGCCCCCCAGCCCGCCCAATTGCAGGAGGAAAATTTTGATGCCATCCTCGCCTGCACCGGTTCGGTGGCAAAACGGCCGCCGATTTACGGCGCGGAAAATCCCCAAATTTACACCAGCGAGGATATTTACGAACAGCGCGTTCTCCCCGAAGAGCTGGGCCATCACATCGTAGTGGTGGGAGGATCCAGCGTTTCGCTGGAAACCGGTATGTACCTGGCCCAGCAGGGAAAAGCGGTTACCCTGATCAGCCGCCAGGATTCCCCGGCGAAGGATCTGTCCTATGCTCATAACAACCTGTATGAGACTTTTATGAAAATTGATCCTCAGCTGGGCTACGGCGGGATGCGCCCCGCGTGGGAGGCCTATGACGGTTTTCAGGTGATTCTCCGCTCAAAAACTCTCTCTGTAACGCCGAAAAGCGTGACCTATGCGAACCAAAACGGTCTGGTCTGCACGATAGAGTGCGACGCGGTTGTGGTAAATGGCGGATTCCGCCACTGCCAGAAGGAAGCGCTCGCCTATGCGGGCTGCGCACCGGAATTTTACCTGGCGGGCGACGTGGAGGACTGCGGCGGCACCATCCAGTTGGGGAATGTCAGCGCCTTCGGAAAGGTTCACCTGCTGTGAGAAAAAGAATCTATGGAAGGGGGAACAGGGTATGAATACCGCTCTTTTATGCGGGAGGGCAAAGGTCTGCATCACACCGCCGCCCGCGCTGCTGCCTAACCTGCGGGGGCTTGGCAATCAAAAGCTGAGTCCCCTGTCCGGAGAGGAGCTGTATGCCCGGGCCCTTGCCCTGCAGACGGGGGAGCGCACCGTGCTGCTGCTCTCCTGCGAACTCGATAAAGTGCCCTGGCCCCGGGAAACGCTCTCCGCGATGGAGAGCGCCTGTGGGGTGCCCCGTGACCGGATTCTGCTTTTCAGCACCCATATTCACGCGGCGCCGGTGATCGGAGACCGCCCCGATGAGCCGGTAAATGACGAAAGAAAAAAAGAGCCCGCGGTTCGTCAGGCCTGTCGGCAATACGGCGGCTTCCTCCGGGAAAAGCTGTGTGAGGCCGCCAAAGCGGCGGTGAAAGACCTGCGCCCGGCGCGGCTGTGCTGGGGCAGGGGTGAGAGCGCCATCAACATAAACCGCTTCGAGGATCGTCCCATCCAAACAGAGAACGGCGAGCCGGGCGTTGTCACCATGGTGGGCGTCAATCCGGCTGGAATTACGGACCGGGAGATTTTCGTAATCAAGGTGGAAACCCCGGAGGGCACTCCCCTCGCCTTTTTCCTCAATTACGCCGTCCACAACGTCACGATGATCTGCAACCGCAGCAACGGCGACGATGCGCTGCGCATCAGCAGTGATCTGGCGGGAGAAGTATGTCAGAAGCTGGAGCAGCAGTATCCGGGGGCCGTCGTACTGTGGTCCAGCGGGGCGGCGGGGGATTTAAATCCGCTGCTGCACAACGGTCTGGAAGAGAAAACCATCCCCGCCGGTCTGGCTGAAACGGAATATGCCGAATACGCGAAAACCGCCATGGCCGCGCGTCATCTGGCGGATGTGGAGAGGGTAATCGGCTCGCTTTCGGGCGGCCTGCCGCAGATCCCGCTTCTGCAAAATCAGGTGGACTGGTGTCATGTTCCCGGGCGAATCTGCACCCGCCAGCCGGACGGGCGCTTTCATATCGAGACCGGCGCCCATGTCCCCACCTACGACGTGCGCGAACATTTGGTAAAAATCGGTCCCCTGGTGCTGTGCGCCTTCAGCGGGGAGCTGTTTGCCTCCACCGGGCTTTCCATCAAGCGCCTCCTCCCCGGGGAGGAGGTCATCGTGATCAACCACGACTGCTCTCTGATGGCCAACAGCGGCTATATTTTCGAGGATGATCTGATCCGGCGGATCGAGCACTCGGCCGTGCATATGCATATCCCGGGGTATGACGAGGAATCCCATCTGCTGCCCGGGTATATCGTTCCGGCCCTGCTCCGGCTGACAGAGAATCTGCACCGGCGGGCTGCGGAAGAGACCGCTGACTGACCGCTTATACCAACAGGCGGGAAAGCATTTTGTGCTTTCCCGCCTGTTTCTCTGTGCTCTTTCAGTTGGCAAAAACCGTCTTGCTGCTGATCCCGGGAATCCGGCCGATTTTCCCCGCCAGGGCATTGATGCAGTCCAGTGGGGCATCCATCGCGATACTGATAATGTGGATCCCCTTTTCCCGGTACGGGATCCCCATACGCCCGATGATAAACGGGCCGTATTCATGCAAAAGCTGATTGAGTGCATCCACATGGGATGCATCCTTTACCAAAATGGCCAGCAAAGCCACCCGTGTTTCCATCCCGCTCTCCTCCTTTTATTCTTCTTCCAGCCACGCAGCGGCACCGGGAACCGGGCGCAGACTGCGGGGCAGAATTCCTTTCATCCATGCGATCGCCGTTCCGTAATTGGTAAAGGGGATCCCCGCTTCCCGGGCGCTGCGCATACGGAACCGGATCTCCTTTTCCCGCAGCATGCATCCCCCGCAGTGGAGAATCAGCGAAAAACCGGACAGATCCTCGGGGAAGCCCAATCCCGACGAAAACGTGAACGAGAGTTCACCCCCACAGCTCTTCTGCAGCCAGGCCGGCAGTTTTACGGTGCCGATATCCTCACACTGCCGGTGATGGGTGCAGCCCTCCGCGATCAGCACCCGGTCCCCCGGCTGTAAACGGGCAATTGCCTGCACGCCGTGCACCGCCGTCTGCAAAAAGCCCTTATAGCGGGCCATCAGAATGGAAAAGGAGGTCAGCGGTACCTGCTGCGGCACGATGCGCGAGACAGGGCCGAAGGCCTGGCTGTCCGTAATCACCAGCTGCGGCGCCTGCCGCAGGGCATCCAGCGCCCGGGGCAGCTCTTTTTCCGTCGCCACCACGACGAGGGCCCCTTTATCCAGCACCTCGCGCAGAACCTGCTGTTGGGGCAGGATCAGCCGCCCTTTGGGCGCCGCCGAGTCAATGGGGGTGACCAGCACCACCGTATCGCCGGGGGCAATCATCCCGTCGAGGATTCCCTTTTCCTCCGGTTCCTTCAGCAGGCGGCCCATTCGCTCCTTCAGCTCCCGGATTCCCTGCCCGGTGTGGGAGCTGACGGGAAGCATGTCCTCCCGCTGTGGGGCCTCGTCCAAGCGGTCGCACTTGCTGCACACCAGCAAATACGGAATCTCCTGCCGCCGGAAGCTCTCCAAAAGTTCCTCTTCACAGGGGTCAAAGCCGCGAAACGGCCCCTCGGTGACCAGAACGGCCAGATCGGTACGGCGCAGCACCTCCCGGGCCTTTTTAACCCGCAGGGCCCCCAGGTCCCCCTCATCGTCAAAACCGGGCGTGTCGATGATCACCACCGGCCCCAGGGGCAGCAGCTCCATCGATTTCTGCACCGGGTCGGTGGTGGTGCCCCGCACCTCGGATACCACCGACAGTTCCTGCCCGGTCACGGCGTTGACCAGGCTGGATTTTCCCGCATTTCTTTTTCCGAAAAAGGCGATATGGATCCGCTCGCCCGACGGTGTATCCTGCAGGCTCATACTCGTTTCTCCTCTCTTCCCAACGGCTTAAAAACGGAAATCCCGCAGGCCCTGCCGGATTTTTTCCAGATTGTCGCGGCACACCTCGCGCACCTTGTCCCGCGGGATGTTCTGCAACTCGGCCCGGATCAGTTCCTCGCCGATCCGGCGGGTTTCCTCCCCGGCATAATCCATCAGGAATTCCTGCAGGGTCATCAGTGCGTTGGGATGGCAGCAGTTCTGGATCTGGCCGGTTTTGCACAGGGCCATAAACCGGTCGCCGGTGCGGCCCTCGCGGTAACAGGCCGTGCAGAACGAGGGGATGTACCCCATCTCCATCAGCCAGCGCACCACTTCATCCAGCGTGCGCTGGTCGGATACGTCGAACTGCTCGGTATCGGTGGGGCGCTCTTTCTCCGTGTATCCGCCCACCGAGGTGCGGGAAGCACCGCTGATCTGGGACACGCCCAGGCGGATGACCTTTTCGCGCACCTGCTGGCTCTCACGGGTGGAAATAATCATACCCGTGTAGGGCACGGCGATGCGGATCAGCGCGCAGATTTTGGCAAAAATCTCGTCGTTGATGCCGTTGTCAAAGGTGCTGGGATCGATATCGTCCGCGCGCTTAATGCGCGGGACGCTGATCGTATGGGGCCCCACGCCGAAAGCGGCCTCCAGGTGCTCGGCGTGCATCAAAAGCCCGGCAAACTCGTATTTGTACAGCTCCAGTCCAAACAGGACCCCCAGCCCCACATCGTCAATGCCGCCCTGCATGGCGCGGTCCATGGCCTCGGTGTGATAATTGTAGTCGTGCTTGGGGCCCGTGGGGTGCAGCTTCAGATAACTCTCTTTGTGGTACGTTTCCTGGAACAGAATGTAGGTGCCGATTCCCGCCTCTTTCAGCCGGCGGTAATTCTCCACCGTGGTGGCCGCAATATTCACGTTTACCCGGCGGATGGCGCCGTTTTTGTGCTTGACGGAATAGATGGTGTGGATGCACTCGAGGATATAGTCGATGGGGTTCATCACCGGATCCTCACCGGCCTCGATCGCCAGGCGCTTATGGCCCATATCCTGCAGGGCGATCACCTCCTGCTCGACCTCCTGCTGGGTCAGCTTTTTCCGGGGGATATGGGTGTTCTTCTTGTGATAGGGGCAGTATACGCAGCCGTTCACGCAGTAGTTGGACAGATACAGGGGGGCAAAAATCACAATGCGGTTGCCGTAAAACGCCTTTTTGATCTCCTCGGCCAGCCGGTACATCTCCTGCACTTTCTCGGGGATTTCACAGCTGAGCAGCACCGAGGCCTCCCGATGGGTCAGCCCGGCGCACACCGTCCCCTTTTCCGTCACGCGGGGGCGGGCTTTCTCCAGAATGGCATCGATCAGCGCCACATTGTTCTTATTCTCCTCCGCATAGCGCAGGGTCTCCTGAATTTCTCCGTCGTCGATAAATTCATCGGCGCACATGGATTTGGGATTGTATGCCATAATTGTGTCCTTCCTTTCCTGTCACTGGGTTTCGGTATAACTTCCGCCGCAGCCGGTTACAGCCGGATTACCGATTGCCCGCACCCGGCACAGTCGCTTGTCCGCATCTTTTCTCCGAACATAAAACAACCTTTTGCCCAAAGAGCAAAAGGCTGTTTTGAACCGGGGCGGTAACCCTCCGCCCCGGCCCTCTTCATCTTCTTCTCTTCGCGGCGCAGAAACTCCTTTGCCCTCAGAATTTTCTTTTCCGGTTCGCAGTCGGATGATTCCTTCCGCTCACAGTTCTGTTATACCAGTTTGCTAAAAAATTGTCAATAGCTTTCTTTTTCCTATTCCGGCGCCCGGCCTATACCGGGATTGTTCTCACAGAACCGCACGCACAATTGCCGGATCTCCTCCCGTTTGCACAGCACCTGCCGCCACGGAGCGGGAACACCCTCTTCTCCGTACACAATGCCCGCCAGACCACCGGCCACGGCCGCCACCGTATCCGTGTCCTCTCCCAGATTGACCGCCCGCAGCAGGCAGTCCGGCAGGGTGGAGGTGGTCACCAGGCTCCACAGCGATGCCTTCAGGGTATCCAGCACATAACCGCTGCCGCGTACCTCCTGAGGGGAAAGGGCCCGCAGATTTTCCCCGTTCAGCCAGGTAAACAGAGGAAGCCAGGGGGCCGTTTCCGGGTTCCCCCCATAGAATGCCCGGGCCTTTTCCGTCCCCTCATCCACCGCCTGCCGGATATTCCCGCCCCTGAGCAGTTCACCGGCAATGGCGCAGAAAAAGCCGCAGCTCATCACACTGATGGGGTGGGCATGGGTCAGGGAGGAAAGGCGGCGGATCCACTCGTAGCTCTCTCCCTGCCGGGCAAAATCCGGACCCACACGGCGGTACAAATAGAGGGCCGCGGGCAGAATGCGCATCAGCGAACCGTTGCCGTTATCCCTTTCCCCTTTTCCGCCGCAGTTTTCGGCCCTTTCCCCGGACTCATACCACTGCAGGGCCGTAAAGGTGGTGCCGCCCATGTCGAATACCTCGCCATAGGGCGTCCAATACCCCTCCCGCATCCAGCGGCAAAACCGCCGCATCATGTCTTCCGGGGCCGCCTCGCGGGTAATCCCGCTCTGGCTCAGGCTCTCCAGCGCACAGAGCGTCATGCTGGTGTCATCGGACCAGGTACCCGCCGGCTGCTGGTGGGTGCCGTACGCCCGCATCCCGGTCACCGGCGAGCGCATGCGCTCCTCCCGGCTGCTGAACTCCACCGGTACCCCCAGCGTATCCCCCACCGCAAAGGCCAGGATGCCGCCGTATACCTGCTGAAAAAAACGGTCCATTTTCTCTCCTCCTCCTGTTTTTTTCATTGTACCACAGTTTTCTCCCCATAAAAACGGCGGTTTCCCCCGTTTTGGGAAAACCGCCGCATTTTTTAATTCCGGTATTTTCCCCACCGGACATTCCTTGTCCGATGGAAAACTTATGGTTCGGAGATGCTTATCCCTCGGGGAAAAGGCTCAAAACATCCCGGTACAGCCCCTGCAGGCCCCCCACCGTGGGCCAGCAGCTGCTCTTGCTGAAATCATTCTCCACGCCCCCCACGTTCAAAAACAGGGTCTCCTCCCCCAGCATCACCTGATTATAGCCGCGGCTTGTGCGGAACGGCGTGCTCAGCGAGCCATCCAGGAACGTGTAGGAGAGGGAATCCAGCGTGAGAACAATCACCGGATGGGACTGCCGGTATTCCACCACATCCTCCGGCTCCACCGCCAGCGAGGGGAATTCAAATCCCTCCGGTGCCAGCTGCGCACCTACCCACGTCTCGATCTGCTCCAAGCTTTCGGGATCGGTGATGACGGCCGAGGGCTCTTCCGCCCCCGCCGGATACAGGGCCGCCTGTTTCAGGTGGCTCCCACCGAAAACATCCGGTTTTTCTCCGCTCTGCCCACAGCCGGACAGCACGCCCAAAAACAGCAGCATACACAGTAAAACAGAAGTTATTTTTTCCTTTTTCATTACTCTTCTCACTTTCTCCTTATTCAGCACTTACGGACAACACATAGTCTTTAATTTCCGTCCATTCACCAGTTTCATCAGAAAAGTGAAATCCTATACACACACAAACCGAGCCATCCATATTGCTGTAAGTTACATCTGTATATACATTTTCATAAGACTGAGAATAATTCTGAAGGTACTCATTGATAATTCCTGTTACCTCATTTTCCATCTCATCCGTTACCTGTGACATATTTGCATAGTTAATAAAAATCGAATATATCGATCCATCAAAATCCATTACAACTTCTGCAAAATCGCTAATGCCTTCATCTATTTGCTTTCTGTACCGGAAAGTATAGGAATTAAGGGCATTCGGAATGCAATCTTCTAATGAATACTCAGAAAAATTTA
>JBJEQH010000195.1:0-7748 GCA_051881655.1 Candidatus Heritagella sp.
GGTAAAGGAAATCCCATACCCGGCACCGGTCATCAGCACCCCCAAAATCCCCAGAATCCAGTGGGATCGGGGTTCTTTCTCCCCGGCGCGGCCGGCCTGCAGCAGGGCAATGGGGCTGCCCATATGCACCCGCACAATGTTCAGCAGCAGAATGGCCAGGAACACCCAGGCATAGAAAAACACCGTCTGCTGCATGGCCGCGGGATCAAAGTTCCACACAATCCCCTCCGGGCTGACCAGCAGCCGCAGCAGCAGCCAGTACAGCAGCTGCCCCAGCAGCAATCCCAGCAGCAGTCCCCCCAGCACGCCCAGCACAAACAGGATCACCGTCTCCACCAGCATCATCCCGGCGATGTGGCGCTTTTCCATGCCCAGAATGCTGTAAGCTGCGATCTCCGGCTGGCGCTGCTTCTGGGTAAAGCGGTTGGCATACAGCAGGATAATCACCGAGAAAAAGCCCACAATGGCCGTGCCCGGCACCAGCAGGCTTTTGGCGCTGACATGGCTTTCCATCATGGGGCTGTTCACAATGGCGAGAATGTTGTAAAACGCCGATACCGTGAACATCACCGTCAGCAGATAGGGCAGTGTGCAGCGGGAATTCCGCCGCAGACTGCGCACCGCCAGGCGCCCGTACAGAATCTCACGCTTCATGGGGTTCACCCCCTGTGGTCAGCAGCGTCAGGGTATCCGAAATCAACCGGAACATCTCCCCCTCGGTGTGGTCGCCGCGGTACATCTGGTGCAGGATCTCGCCGTCCCGCAGGAACAGCACCCGTCCGGCATGGCAGGCGGCCTTGACCGAATGGGTGACCATCACAATGGTCTGGCCCCGGCGGTTTTCCTCGCGGAACAGCTCCAGCAGGTTATCGCTGGCGCGGGAATCCAGTGCCCCGGTGGGTTCGTCGGCCAGCAGCAGCCGCGGGGCGGTGATCAGCGCCCGGGCCGCGGCGGTGCGCTGCTTCTGCCCGCCGGAGATCTCATAGGGGAATTTGTCCAGCAGGTCCGCAATCTCCAGCCGGCGGCACAGGGGCAGCAGGCGCGCCTCCATCTCCGCCACCGGCACATTGCCCAGCACCAGCGGCAGCAGGATATTGTCCCGCACGGAAAAGGTGTCCAGCAGATTGAAGTCCTGAAAAACAAACCCCAGCTTTTCCCGGCGGAAAGCGGCCGACTCGTTCTCCTTCAGCCGGCACAGATCCCGCCCTTCCAGCAGGATCCGTCCGGAGGTGGGGCGGTCCAGGGTAGCCAGCAGGTTTAATAGCGTGGTTTTTCCGCTGCCGGATTCCCCCATTACGGCCACATACTCGCCCTCGTTCACCGAAAAGGTCACGTTGGACAGGGCCTGTACCGCCCGGCCGCCGAAGCGGGTGTGATAGGTCTTCTGCAGATTCTGAATTTCAAGCAGAGCCATCTTTCTTCCTCTCCTTTTTCAAATGATCTGCCCCTATTATAAAACGGGCTGAAAGCAGGCGCCAGAACAGCCGCCTTACATTTCAGCCCCATTTCTTACAAATCGGTAAGATTTCTATTCCAGAAGACTCTCCCGGTGGGAGAGATCGATGCGCACCAGCGTGCCGCGGCCCGGGCGGCTTTGGATTTCGATGGAATGGCCCAGCTTTTTCAGAGCGCATTGGGTTAAATACAGCCCAATACCGGTGGAGGAGCGCTCCTGCCGGCCGTTGAGCCCCGTATATCCCTTCTCAAAAACCCGGGGCAAATCCTCCGGTGCGATGCCGATCCCGGTATCGGCGATCAGAAGGGTACAGGGGTCTTCTTTGGCAAGAATGACCTGCCCGCCGGAGGGGGTGTACTTCAAAGAATTGGACAGAATCTGCCCGATGGCAAAGCCCAGCCATTTCTCATCGGTCAGCACGGCAGCCTCCACATCCCCCAGCTGCACACGGATCCCCTTTCGCACAAACAGCCGCGCATATTTGCGCACGGCCCCCTTGACGATGGTCGCAAGGGAATATTTCCGCAGCACCAGGTCGCTGCTGTCGCTGGACAGCCGCTGGTACGACAGGGCCATTTCCACATACTGCTCAATGCGGAACAGCTCGGCCTGCAGTTCATCGCTCCGCTCCGACGGAGCCGTCTGCAGCAGCAGCCGCATGGCCGAAATCGGCGTTTTGATCTGGTGCGTCCACATGGCATAGTAATCGGTGTTCTCCCGCGCTTCCTGCCGGGCGCGCTCCCGCAATTCCTGTTTCTCCTGGCAGACCCGCAGCAGCAGCGCCTGGTACCGCTTTTCCAGCGCATTCTGTGTCTCCGGCAGCAGGTTCTCCACGGAATCCGGGGTTTCGCCGTATTGCTCCCACGGCTCCAGCGCCCGCAGCCGCCGGGCATAGTCGATATATCCCACAACTGCAAAGCAGAAAAGCAGCGCGGCGCACAGCACCACGGCGTACCCCATCACACCCCAGGGCAGCTGCCCCAATACGGTCACCACCACCAGCACCAGCAGACAGCACAGCCCGCACAGCAGCGGCCGCCGCCGTGCCCGGATATACCCGGAGAGATACGCTCCCCTTCTTAATCGACCCAATACCCCATCCCCTTTTTCGTGTGAATCACTTCGCACAGCCCGGCCTCCTTCATGCGGCGGCGCAGCCGGGTTACCGCCACCGACAGCGTGTTCTCGTCCACAAAGCTGTCCGTCTGCCACAGCTGCACGGCCAAATCCTCCCGCGAGACCACCCGGCCGCGGTTTTCCAACAGAATGCGCAGGATTTTCAGCTCGCCGCGGGTCAGGGTGATGGTGCAGTCCCCGTTCTGCAGGGTCCCGTCCTCCATATCCAGCCACCCGCTGCCGCACCGCAGGCGGGTATCCTGCGGCACGCCCATTTCGTAGGTGCGGCGCAGCAGTGCCTGCACCTTGGCGGTGAGCACGCTCAGATCAAAGGGCTTGCTGATAAAATCATCGGCGCCCATGTTCATGGCCGTGACAATATCCAGATTGTCCGACGAGGAGGAGAGGAACATCACCGGCACCCGGGAAATCCGGCGGATCTCCCGGCACCAGTGGTACCCGTTAAAAAAGGGGAGGGAGATATCCATCAGCACCAGCTGGGGGCTCTCCTCCCGGAACTCTTCCAGCACCCGGGAAAAATCGCGGGCGCAGCGGGTGGGGTATCCCCAGGAAATCAGGTGCTGCTGTACCGTTTGGGCGATAACCGGGTCATCCTCCACCATAAAAATGCGGTAGGTATCCATACGCTCTCCTTTTCTCTCACATACCGGCCGACTCCTCTTTCCTAAAAAAATTCCGCCGTTTGCCGCTATCCGGGCAAACGGCGGAAAACAGAATCAGCAGTCAAAAACCACAGGCCGGCCGCTGCCCAGCAGCTTGCCGTCCTTTACCACCACATCGCTGCCGTCGATGCGGTTTTGATAGGTGCCGTCCGGCGCCGGAACGGGGACATCCGCGTTTTTGGCCATCAGGCTGAACACACCCACACAGGTGCGCCCGTCCTTCCGGTACACGATTACCGCGGTATCCTCATCGTCATAGGCCTTCATTTCCACCACGCCGTCCGACAGAATGGGATCGTGCTTAATGGGATACAGGCTCTGCAGCAGACCGGTCAGATCCACCGTATTCTCACCGTTCCACGGCACAACGTCCACATTGAACAGATCGGGCCGGTGGGCGATGGCCTTTTCCTGCCCGCCGTATAGCAGCAGGCTGCCGCGCAGGAAGTACATGAAGGCCGTCCAGTTCTCCAGCCGCGGAATCTCGGGGATCAAATCCCGGGCACGGGGGTTGTCGTGGTTCTCCAGATGGCGCATCTTCACATAGTTCTGCGGATAGATCATTTCCTGATGCAGCAGCATCTCCAGGTACCGGCTCAGCGGAATGGTCTTTTTGATATACCCGAGGTAGTACTCCTTCATATCGTAGTCGTACTCCATGTCGAACGCACGGTATACCTCGCAGTCGCTGGCGGCGTACACGCCGTGGTCGCGGTTCTCCTTGACAAAGGGCGGATCCACCGACTCCGCCAGCCAGATGCAGCCGGGGCGCACGGTCTCCACCTCGGCGCGGGCGCGCTCCCAGAATTCTACGGGCACCAGCGGCGCCACGTCACACCGGAAACCGTCCACAATCGAGGCCCACATTTTCAGCGTGTCGATCTGATAATCCCACAGATCGGGGTTATTCTTATAGTCGAGGTCGATGATATCGCCCCAGTCGGCCACCTGATTGCCGAAGCTGCCGTCCGGCTTATGGAAGAACCACTCGGGATGATGTTCCTTCAGCCAGGAGTCGGGAGAGGTGTGGTTGTACACCACGTCGATGATGCACTTCATGCCGCGGGCGTGAATGGCGTCCACCAGATGGCAGAATTCCTCCCGGGTGCCGTACTCGGGGTTTACATCCCGGTAATCCCGGATGGCATAGGGGCTGCCGTCCTTGCCCTTGCGGGCTTCCCGTCCGATGGGATGGATGGGCATCAGCCAGATGATATCCGTGCCCAGGGCGCGGATGCGGTCCAAATCCTTTTCCAGCGCGGCAAAGGTGCCCTCCTCCGTCTGATCCCGCACAAATACGGAATAGAGGACCTGATTTCGCAGCGCGATGTTGGTATCTTTTGCCATAAAAATCTGTCTTCCTTTCGTAAACCGGGGCGCGCCCGGTTTTTCATTTCCTTCATTATAGCAGATTTGCGGAAAAGAAAAGGGCTTTTTCCCTCTTTTTTTCAAAAGAACCGGAACCTTCCGGCCTCACCGCTCCAGAATGTCGGGGTAATTGGTAATCAGGTGTTCAGCCCCCACACGCAGCATGGCGTCGCGGGAAACCGCATCGTTAATGGTCCAGGGATGGATTTCAATGCCGTTTTCCCGGCAGTCGGCCACACCCTTTTCATCCAGATTGTCCCAGCAGGGGTGGATGTACTCCATCCCCAGGGACCGGGCATACCGGCCGGGACCAATCAGGTTCCCGACATACAGGAGCCCTGCGGGAATGGAAGGATCCATTTCCTTGGCGTCCAGCAGACAGCGGTGTTCAAAGGAGGAGAAGATCACCCTGTCCTTCAGGCCGCTCTGCTGCACCATTGCCACGGTACGGCGGGTCAGCTTCGGATCATACCAGGCCGAGCAGGTCTTCAGTTCGATATTCAGGCGCAGCCGGTTCCCCTGCAGGAACTCCAGCACCTGCCAAAGGGTGGGGATTTTCTCCCCCGCCCATGCCGGCCCAAACCAGCTGCCGAAATCCAGCTCCCGCAGCTGGGAAAGGGTCATTTCCCGGGCAAGGCCCCGGCCGTTGGAGGTGCGGGCCACATCCTCGTCGTGCAGCACGACGAGAACCCCGTCCTTTGTCATCTGCACATCCAGCTCGATGCCGTCGGCCCCCCGCTTTTCCGCTTCATAAAAAGCGGCCATGGTGTTCTCCGGCGCATAGGCGCTGGCGCCCCGGTGGGCGTAAATCAGCGGTTTCACCTCAATGCCTTCCTCTCTCTTTGGTCAAATCGGCCGTTTTGGCCCCCAACAGCGCGCACAGGCTGTCCGGAGATAGCTGCACCTGGGCGCCGATCTTCCCGGCGCTGATATAAATGGTGTCGAACAGGATGCACGTCTCATCCAGCACGGTGGGATACCGCTTTTTCATCCCCAGCGGGGAACAGCCGCCCCGCACGTATCCCGTAACCGGCAGGATCTCGCGCACGGCGATCATCTCCACGCTTTTTTCCCCCGCGGCCCGGGCGGCCTTTTTCAAATCCAGTTCCTCCCCCACGGGGATGACGAACACGAAAAAGCCGCCGCTGCTGCCCCGAGTGACCAGGGTTTTGAACACCTGGTCCACATCCTGTCCCAGCATTTGGGCGATATGAACCCCTACCCCGGTCTCCTGCTCGCCCTCGTGCTCATAAAACCAGGGGGTGTAGGGGATCCCTTCGGTCTCCAGCAGGCGCATCACGTTGGTCTTTGCCTCGGCCTCTTTCTTTTTCATGACGGTTTACTTCTCGATGTGCCACTTCACGCCCTGGGGGGTGTCCTCCAGTACCACATGGCGGGCCTTGAGCTCGTCACGGATGGCGTCGGCCGTGGCCCAGTCGCGGTTTTTGCGGGCCTGGGTGCGCTTTTCGATCAGTGCCTCGATCTCACTGTCCAGGTCGTTGTCCTTCTCCTGATACAGCAGGCCCAGCACATCCGCCAGCTCCATCAGGCGCTGCAGGCATCCCTCCACCAGGAAGCGGCTGGGAGATCCCGCCACGCTGCCGTTGATATCGCGTACCAGATCAAACAGCGCCGAGACCGCATCGGCGGTGTTCAGGTCATCCTCCATCGCGTTGACAAAGTGGTCGCGGTGCACGTCAAACGAGGCCAGCACCGTCCGGTCGCCCTCGTTTTCCTCCACCGCCGCGTTCTGCAGCAGGAAGCGCAGATTGTCGCGGCAGTTGTACAGGCGGTTCAGCGCGCCCTGGCACTGGGAGATAATCTCGATGCTGTAGTTGATGGGCATACGGTAATGAGAGGACACCATCAGATAACGGATGGGCTCGTACCCGTACTTTTCGGCAACCTCGCGCACGGTGAAGAAGTTATGCAGCGATTTGCTCATCTTCTGGTTATCCACATTGATATACCCATTGTGCATCCAGTACCGGGCAAAGGGAGTACCGTTGCAGCACTCGCTCTGGGCGATCTCGTTTTCATGGTGGGGGAAGATCAGATCCTGGCCGCCGCAGTGGATGTCGATGGTCTTGCCCAGATAGCGGCGTACCATGGCGCTGCACTCGATGTGCCAGCCGGGCCGTCCCTTTCCCCAGGGGGACTCCCAGTAGGGCTCGCCGGGCTTGCTGCCCTTCCACACGGCGAAGTCCATGGCGTCCTCCTTCACGTCGCCCACGCTGATGCGGGCGCCGGCCTGCAGGTCCTCCAGCGGCTGATGGGACAGCTTTCCGTATTCCTTAAACTTTTTCGTGCGGAAGTACACGTCACCGTTCTCCACGGGATAGGCATACCCCTTCTCCACCAGCGTGCCGATGATATCGAGAATCTCGCCAATATTCTCGGTGGCCAGCGGATGCACGGTCGCCGGGCGCACGTTCAGGCCCGCAGCGTCCTTTTTGTACTCCTCCATATACCGGCGGGAAACGGTCAGGTAATCCGTGCCCTCTTCATTGGCTTTGTTGATGATTTTGTCGTCAATGTCGGTGAAATTCTGCACGAAGGTGACCTTCATGCCGCGGTACTCCAGATATCGGCGCAGCACATCGAACACGCAGATGGGGCGCGCGTTGCCGATGTGGATATAGTTGTACACCGTGGGTCCACAGGCATAAATCTTGGCTTCGCCCTCCTGCAGGGGGACAAATTCTTCCTTCTGCCGGGTCATGGTATTGTAAATCTTCATGCTGTTCTTCTCCTCTGCTTTTTTATTTTTCTTTGGAAGGATTCTCCTGTGCCGGTTCCCGACGGGACAAATGCTGCTGCAGACCGCCCACCTCGCAGCGCAGCTCCTGCAGCGCCTGCTCGACGGGGTCGCTCACATGCACCTGATCGAGTTCCATGCTGGTGCGCAGCTCTTCGGGCTTTTCGCCGTTAATGCGCACAATCCGGGCCGGTACGCCCACGGCGGTGGCATTATCGGGCACCTCGCTCAGTACCACGGCGCCGGCCGCTACCCGGGCATTGTCACCCACGCGGAACGGGCCCAGCACCTTGGCCCCGCTGCCCACCAGCACATTGTTTCCCAGGGTGGGATGACGCTTGCCGTGGTCCTTTCCGGTGCCGCCCAG
>JBJEQH010000196.1:0-7741 GCA_051881655.1 Candidatus Heritagella sp.
GGGCTGGATATCCTGGCGGTTAACGGGATTCCCACCCCGGGCAGCTATTATGCCATGCTGAACCGTCAGTTCGAGAGCGGCTCGCCGGTGGTGGTGACCCGTACGGTTTACGCAGGCCGCCTGACCAAAGGCGCGCGGCCCAAAATGGAAAAGACTGGTTCCGCTGACGCAAAGGAGAACCGGAAGCCGGAGAAAAGGGAGGACATCGCATGAAAACCATCGGATCATTTTTTCTGGGTGAAAAGACCTTCGAAGTGAGGAATATGGAATTTTCCGCCCCCGGAGAGGGGGAGGTTCTGATCAAGGTAATGGCGGCGGGCATCTGCGGCACCGATGTGCATATTTACCACGGGGAAAAGGGAAGCGCCGATGTAACTCCGCCCATTGTGCTGGGACATGAGTTTTCCGGCGTGGTCGAGGCGGTCGGTCCCGGGGTTACCACCGTAAAGCCCGGTGACGCGGTAACGCTGGATCCCAATATCTACTGTGGGAAGTGCCGGCCCTGCCGCATGGGGAAAAAGCAGAACTGCGAGCATCTGTTTGCCCTGGGGGTGAACCGGGACGGCGGGTTTGCCCGGTACTGCATGGCCCCGCAGGAGCAGTGCTTCCCCTTAGGGGACGGGGTCAGCTTTGAGGAGGGAGCCATGGCGGAGCCGCTGGCCTGCGCCCTGCACGGCATCGACCGCGCCCGGATTCAGCCGGGTCAGAGCGTGCTGGTCATCGGCGGCGGTACCATTGGCCTTTTGATGATTCAGCTGTGCCGGCTGTCCGGGGCCTCTGCGGTTCTGCTCAGCGAGCCGGTGGCGGCCCGCCGGGAGATTGGAAAAAGAGTGGGCGCCGACGGCTGCATCGACCCGATGACCGAGGATCTTCCCCAGAGAATCCGGCAGATCACCGGACGGGACGGGGTGGATGTGGTCATCGAGTGCGTAGGACGTCCGGCCGCCGTCACCCAGGCCTTCTCGGCGGCGGGGTTGGGCGCCACGGTGGTGCTGTTCAGTGTTCCGGGGGTAGAGGATACGGTTCCCCTGCCGCTTTTTGACGTGTATAAAAAGGAACTGAACATTATGGGTTCGTTTATCAACCCTGATACCCACCAGCGGGCGGTCAATCTGCTGCGCGGCGGCCGGCTGAAAATCCGGGAGCTGATTACCCATCGCTACGGGATTCACCATGTGGAGGACGCCGTTTTGATGCAGATGAGCGCCCAGTCCATCAAGGTAATGGTTTTCCCCCAGGAGGAATGACCGGCGCCCTGAAAAATGAAGAAAATCCCTCCCACGGTTTTTAAAAACCGTGGGAGGGATTTTTTGACGGAAAAGCGGATTACAGGGGCAGAATTTTAAAGGCCGCTTCGTGCCCGGCGATCAGCTGGGACTTGTGGGCGAAGAAAATCCGCCCCGGCCGGTTGGCATGAAGCTGCTCAAGAATCCGGCCGGTACAGGGATCCAGAATATCGGCCAGCAGACTTCCGGCCTGCACGCGGTCCCCGGGTGTTGTGTGCCGGAAAAACAGGCCGCCGGCGGTGGTGAGAATGCTCTCCAGCGTATTCTCCCGGAACAGCACGGATTTTTCCCCCACGGGCACTTCACAGTGGGAAAGCCCCTTTTCCACCAAAAAGCGGAGAACGGCCTCCACGGCCATCCGGGCGGTTGTGCGGTCGATGCAGTCGGTTTCCTTGGTGTAAAGGGAGAAAGCCTGGGTATCCCAGATCTGCCAGTTGTAATTTAAGGTGGTGGTATCATAGGGTTGGGGCGTGCGCAGCACCACATAGGGCAGGCCGAAAGCCTGGGCTTCGCCGGTGTGCTGGTACCCGGTTTCCATCATGCGCACATGGGGCAGAAAATCGCCCGGCAGATAAAAGCTGGCCATTTGTACGCCGTAGCGGTACCCCTGCAGCGACTGAAAAATCCGGGCGGCGATGCGCTGGGTGGTCTCGCCCTGGTCATAGCCGGGGAACATGCGGTTGATATCGGTGTGATCGGCGGCCCAGAACCGGCTGCCCACATTCATGGAGAAGTGATTGGCGCAGGGCACGACCAGAACGCCGCAATCCGGCGACAGCTGTCCCCGTTCTTCCACTTCCTGCAGACGCTGAATCAGCTGGGAGCAGATGAAGGTCTGCTGGATTTCGTTGCCCCGCAGAGCGCCCATCACGGCCAGGCTTTTCTTCTCCCCATTGCCAAACTGCCAGCCCTTCACCTCCAGCTTTTGGCGGTAAGGGGTATCCACGGTAAATAAAGTGATTTCTCTCATAAGCTGCCTCCCAGAATGCGGGCGATGAGGGACCCCTCATACACCACGGGATATTCCCGCAAAGTGAACAGAAGACCGGATGCGGGGGCGCACAGGCGCTGGCAGACAGAGCCGGTCAGCGGATCGGCGATGATGCCGATTTCCTGTCCTTTTTCGATGTGCGCTCCGTGCTCCACAGATGCGAAGAAAATGCCCGGGCAGGGGGCGTTGATGAAAGAAACATGTCCGTCCGAGCTGATCATGGGCGGGGTGATGGGGACAACCGGTGCGTTCCACATACCCAGATGAACCATCAGGTTGAGAATCCCCTCGATCAGCTGATCCCCATAGGATTTGGTAATCCGCATTCCCACGCCCATTTCCACCACCAGCGTGGGGGTGTCCAGGGCGTTCAGGCTGTGGGCCAGCGTGGATTCCAGCACTGTGGCGGCCGCGTGGATCCACAGAAGGTTCATGTTCAGATATTTGGCCAGGGGAACCAGGCGCTGGGCCGTATGGACATTGATGCGCACCTGGGGGATCTCCCGCAGATAGATGTTGCTGGCGTGAATATCAATGCACACATCGGCGCCCACCAGATCCTCGATGACCTGATGGGCGATGTATTCGGATTGGCTGTTCCGGTCGCTGCCGGGGAATGTGCGGTTCATATCCAGGTCGAACTGGGGAATGCCCCGGGTCATGGTGCTGATGCCCAGGGGGTTCAGGGCCGGGTAGATGTCCACCGTACCGGACAGATGCTCCGGGTGTTCCGTGAGAATCCGCCCCAGCTTCCAGGCGACATATTGTCCCTCCAATTCGTCGCCGTGAATGCCGGTGACGACGCACAGCCGTTTGCCGCCGCTGCCGATGCGGTTTTTCTGGATCAGCAGGTTTTCCCCCACGGCCAGGGGCACCTGCAGAACTTGCTGAATCATGATAAAAAGCCTCCCTATAAAAAATCTCCCTGCCCCGAAGGGGAGGGAGATTTTCCTCCGATCCCTCCATTGGGCGGATCCTCACTGATTTTGCGCCACGCGCATAAAAACGGTCTGGCACTGGTTGGCCGAACCGAGAAAAACACCCCGCTCCATGGGGCAGTCGCCGAAATCCCGGCCCACGTTAAAGCGGATATACCCCTCATCTGTCCAGCGATTGCGGGTGGGATCAATTCCTGTCCATGTTCCGTCCAGCCATACCTCGCACCAGGCGTGGCTGGCCCCCTCCCCTTCGGGCAGGCCGTTGCAGTAGCGGGCGGTCAGGCCGCAGGCCCGGGCCAGGGAGAGATAAATGTGGGTGTAATCCTGACACACGCCGCGGCCACAGGCGAATGCTTCGGCCGCAGTGGTCGTGGTGCCGGTCGCACCGGGGGAATAGGACATATGGTGGAACACCGCCTCGCACAGTGCCCAGGCCCGTTCCGCGGGATTCTGCGGCAGAGAGAGCTGCTGCAAAAAGGCCAGAAGGGCCGGGCTGGGGGTGGTATAAGCGGAAGGATGGCGGAAAATGGGATGAGCCGGGCCGGGCTGCCGCTTGTCCGGATCCATCCGGGCTTTTCCCCGCGTGGTATAACGGAAGGAATCGTGGGGTGCTTCGATGCGGCCGATCTGAAGAAGGTTGCCGAAGCTGTCCCGCTGCCGGGCATAGGAGACACAGGGGGACAGCGAGAGTTCGGCATCCAGAATCTCCTGCCCGGGAAAAGAAGGGGGAATACACCGCAGAAGAAACGCGTGGCCGGTCACCGGGGCGTCAAACTGCAGAAAAATGTCAAAGAGGAAGGAGAGGTCCCTTTTCATACGAGGAACAACCCTTCCACACTGCGCAGAAGCAGGCCAGGCTCTGCCGGGGTACCTCCCATAGCGGAACCGGTAACCGTATCCAGTGCGGCGCGGTCAATGGGCAGATCGGTTTTGTAAAGGCGGTTCAGCAGCTTGCGCAGCTCGGGCTGCAGCCGGCCGCTGCGCCAGTTCAGCCGCAGCATCAGGCTCAGCCTCTCAACCAGGCTGCCGCATTTGGTGGTGTTCCGGGTGTTTTCCCCCTCCACACAGTCGTCCAGGCTTCCGCGGAAAGCCATAATATCGTCCAGTACCCACTGCAGCTGCACACTGGGCCCGTCACTCTCCGCGGCCAGCTCCATGGCATTGTGTGCCATCTGCAGATAGGCGAGAGTGGGGGAGGTGATGGTCTCCCGCAGAACCATCCCGTTGCCCAGCATCTGCTCCACACTGGTGTGGACAGAATCGGGGTTTTCGGCATCAAAAAGATAATGGCGGAAGAAATCCTGCCGATAGGCTTCCCGGCAGGGAATTCCCATCCGGCGGCAGAACTCGGCGGGGGTCATCCCCTCGCTGTCCAGGGACTTATCATATTGCTCCAGCAGAAACTGGATGGTCGTGTAAACCCGTTCGGTGTATCGTCCCAGCCAGAACAGGCGGTTTTGCATACTCAGCGTGACAGCACCCATGTGTCTTTAAACCCTCCTCCCTGCGAAGAATTGACAATAAAGCTGTCCGGATTGCGGGAAAAACGGGTCAGGCCGCTGGGCCAGACGACGGTTTCCTGCGCGCCGGAGAGAACAAAGGCCCGTAAATCCGCTTTGCGCTCCACTTTCTCCCCCTCATCCATAATGGGCAGATCCTGAAAATCAATGACCTCCTGCGCGATAAACCGCCGCGGATCCGAGAGAATGGTCTGTTTCAGATTCTCCAGCTCTTCAGCACTCAGCCGGTTGCCAAAAATAACGCCGTATCCGCCGGCTTCCGCCACATCTTTGATGACCAGCGAGGAAAGATGCTCGAAAGCGTAGGCCCGGTCCTCCTCATAGAAAAGCAGATAGGTGGGTGCGTTGGGGAGAATAGGCGTCTCGTGCAGATAGTATTCGATCATTTTGGGTACGAAATAGTAAATCCCCTTGTCATCGGCCACGCCATTGCCGAAGGCGTTCAGCACGGCCACATTCCCCGCGCGGTATGCGCTCATCAGATTGGGAATGCCGATCAGGGAATCGGGTGAAAAGGTGAGGGGATCCATGTAATCATCCGAGACACGGCGGTAGATGGCTCCCACTTTCTGTTCGCCCCGAATGGAGCGGTAATAGAGGCAGGAATCATGCACGGACAGATCCCCGCTTTCCGCCAGAACGGCCCCGGCCTGCTCGGCCAGATAGGAGTGCTCGAAATAAGCGGCATTGTAGCGGCCCGGGGTAAAAACAACATTGATCCCGCCGGTATTCACGCTGTCCATAGTGCGCCGCAGCAGAAGACCGTACTCCCGGTTATCCAGTACGGCGTTGCGGCGGAAGGTCTCCGGGCTGACCCGGCGGCACAGCGACCGGGCGATCAGCGGATAACTGGCCCCCGAGGGAATGCGCAGGTTATCTTCCAGAATGTACCACACGCCGTCTTTTCCCTTGACCAGGTCAATACCGGAAATGTGACTGTAAACTCCGCCGGCGGGGACAATTCCCTCACACTGCGGCAGATAGCCAGGGGAACGGTAGACAAAATCCTCGGGAATCACGCCGTCCGACAAAATGCGCTTTTCTCCGTAAATATCCTTTAAAAACAGATTCAGGGCATTTACCCGCTGTTTCAGTCCCGCTTCCAGATGGTGCCATTCTGCGGCGGAAATCACCCGGGGGATGGCATCGAAGGGGAAAAGCCGTTCCTGGAACTGGCCGTTTTTGTAAATGCCGAACTTTACCCCATAACGGGAGAGCTGCTGATTGATCTGTTGTTCATGACGTACAAGGTCATCCATTCCATTCACCACCTAAAAAAGCAGGACAAAAGCGCCTGCGGCGCCTTTGCCCTGCATGAACATAAGAACAGTATACGATGTTTCAATGGGTTCGTCAAGAAGAAATGAATAAAGAAAATGAAATCTTGCAAATTTTAAGATATATCAGAGGAAATTCCGATATTTTTCAAATAAATTGAATAAATGCGATCAGAGAATTTCTTTTCAGAGTGAGGTGCAGTGCCCTCACAGGTTTTTCAGATGCAGCACATCCAGTGAGGCGGGATTGTACTGCTCAATGGCCTGAACCGCCTCCTGCGGGGTGCTGCACACAGCGTACAGCGACAGGCACGCTTTTTTCATAAAGCCGTCCTCTGCCGTCCCCTGCAGCAGGGAGCAGATGCGGTCGTAATAATGCAGGGTGTTGAGAATGACGATGGGTTTATTGTGGCGGCCCAGCTGCTTCAAGGTGAGAATCTCAAAGAATTCTTCATAGGTGCCGATCCCGCCGGGTGTCATGATAAAGCCATCGGCCCGGTTCTCCATCAGCTGCTTTCTCTCCCGCATGGTTTCGGTGAAGATCATCTCGGTACAGCGGGGGAACAGAATATCATTGGTATCGAAAAAGCGGGGAGCAATCCCGATGATCGTTCCGTTTTCCCGTTCGGCCCCCCGGGCCGTTCCGCCCATCAGTCCCCAGGCGCCTCCGCCGAAAATCAGCGTGTGCCCGTGCCGGGCCATTTCGGCGCCCAGCTCTTCGGCGGCTTCGATATAGCGGCGGTCGATTTCTTCACTGGACGCGCCATAGACACAGATGTTCATGGGATTCCCTCCTTCTTTACAGACCGATCATAAGAACCAGCAGCGGATAGGCATACCGCACGTTTTTGTTGACCAGCAGATATACAACGCCGTACACCACGCACACCACACAGGAGAGAATTCCGGTCAGCAGGTCCTGTACAGTGAGCATCTGGAACAGTCCCCACAGGGCGCCGGCCAGAAAGCCGCCCCAGGGGGCGCGGCTGCCGTGCTTTTTGATCTCACCGGCCTTCTGTCCGAAGGCAATCAGCAAAAGCATCAATGCAGCCCTGACCAGATATACCAGGTATTGGAAGATAAATTCCACGGGAGTGAGTACGCGCAGTTTATAGGCCAGCAGCCATTCGCCGCAGGTCAGGTAATTATATCCGATGCCCAGCAGGCACAGTCCCAGTGCAATCAGCAGGAACCGGCGCTGGGGAGAGGTACGGTAGGAAAAAAGATCAAAAGCATAGCTGTTTTTTGCAATCAGCCACAGGCCGGCGGCGGCACCGGCCTGCAGCAGAGCCGAGAGACCCCAGTGCAGACAGCAGTAGAGCGTGGGATCAGAAATCGAAGAGAATACATAGGGTTCGACAAGGAGTATGAGAAGGAATTCAATCTCCAGGGCACAGAAAGCATACAATCCCAGAACCACATAGTCAAAGGCGGTTCGGCTTTTTTTTACGGATTCCATAGGAAAACTCCTTTCCGGAACAGGGTGGCAAACGAGTAATCACATAGTACCATATCGCGGGGAAACCTTCAAGGATTTTCCGCGTTCCCGTCTGGATCGAACAAAGGAGAGGATGTTTTTCAAAAGACAACATGGGATCCCTGCAGGACGGGAACACCGCAGAAGCGGATTTTCCGCGGCGCTCCCCTTTTCTGGCGGAAAATCTGTGCTATAATAGGGGCATCGGATCGAATGGAGAGAAAAACGATGGAACGATTGGTCATTGGTGCC
>JBJEQH010000197.1:0-1730 GCA_051881655.1 Candidatus Heritagella sp.
AGAGAGAAGACCAACTGGCGCAGATCCTCGATGGAGTAGATATCGTGATGGGGGGCCGGCGAAATGGCGTCGCTCCCCTCCGGAATCATACGGGTACGGGAAACGTCCCCCACAATTTTCGCCCCGGGCAGATGGCCGCCGATGCCGGGCTTGGCACCCTGGCCGATCTTGATTTCAATGGCGGCGCCGGCCTCCAGATACTCCTTCTTCACGCCGAACCGGCCGGAAGCCACCTGGACAATGGTGTTCGGGCCATATTCATAGAAGTCCTCGTGCAGGCCGCCCTCGCCCGTATTATAGAAGGTTCCCAGTTCCCGGGCCGCCCGGGCCAGGCTCTCATGCGCATTATAGCTGATTGAGCCATAACTCATGGCCGAGAACAGAATCGGCGTCTGCAGCGTCAGATTCGGCTGCTGGTCATGGGTATGGATGCGTCCCTGTTCGTCGCGGGTAATCTCGTCGGGCTTTTTCCCCAAGAACACACGGGTCTCCATCGGTTCCCGAAGCGGGTCGATGGAGGGGTTGGTCACCTGGGAAGCATTGATCAGAATTTTATCCCAGTAAACCGGATACGGCCGCGGCGTGCCCATGGAGGAGAGCAGCATGCCGCCGGACCCGGCCTGGCGGTAAATTTCGCGGATGGATTCATCCGACCAGTTTGCATTCTTTTTAAAAGCCAGATCGCTCAGAATAATTTTCAGCGCATTGGTGGGGCATAGCGTCACACAGCGGTGGCAGTTCACACACTTGCTGTTATCGGCACGCATAACCCCTGCATCCTCATCAAAAAAGTGCACCTCGTTGGCGCATTGTCTTTCGCACACCCGGCAGGCAATGCAGCGCTGCGGGTCACGAATGACCTCATACACCGGATTGACATAATTGATCGCCATCAGATTTTCACCCCGTCATTCAGCGTTACAATAACCGGCTCGCCGCCTTTGGGAGACCAGAGCTTATCCAGGTTCGGTTCCACGATACGGATCGCACATTCCTCACTGGCAAAATATACACGGTCGTCCTTTTCTCCCACAACCATCGACCGCAGCTTCAGCCGGTCATTCAGGGCCATCATGCCCCCGGTAAAGCCCAGCAGAATGGAGAACGGGCCCGTAATCAGCAGGCTGGAGAAGGCGTTGCGGAAATAGGTGTATTTCCTCTTCTCTTCCGGCGACATCTTCTCAATTTCGCTCCAGAACGGCGCGGCAATCACCTCGGCCGTCTCCTGCAGAGTCAATCCCTTTTTGCGGTTCAGGTAATCAATAATATAGGTAATCACTTCCGTATCCGTCAGAAGGGTACATTTGTATCCGTACATCTCGATAAAGCGGCGGTTGGCATCGTAGCTGCTGATCTCACCGTTATGTACGATCGAGTAATCCAGCATGGCAAAGGGATGGGCACCGCCCCACCAGCCGGGGGTATTGGTCGGATACCGGCCGTGGGCTGTCCAGCTATATCCCTCGTACTGATCCAGGCAATAGTAGCGGCCCACATCCTCTGGGAAGCCCACCGCTTTGAAAACGCCCATATTTTTACCGGAGGAGAACACATAGGCACCCTTGATGGTCGTATTCACCATGACGACACACCGGGCCACAAATTCGCGCTCGTCCACCTGCATATCGTTCATCTTCTTTGCCAACGGAAACACGAAATAGCGCCAGATGGCCGGCTCGTCGGTGATCTTCGGATCCCGGCGGGTCGGAATTTTTTCCGCTACTTCCATT
>JBJEQH010000198.1:0-7586 GCA_051881655.1 Candidatus Heritagella sp.
ACCTCCATCGCGGCCTCGGTCTTCATATCCGACTGGGCCGAGGGCTTCATATCCTCTTTAAAGCCCAGCTCGAACAGCGGAAGGGCCACCGGCAGGCTCTGCTCCACATAATGGGACTGCACCCCGGCCGGTTCCTCCCGGAAAATCCGCTGCACCGATACCTCCCCGTTCTCCCGGCAGCAGCGGTCGCACACCTCGAGAACCGTATCCACATCCACGCGCCCCGCCACGGCCAGCACCATGTTGTGCAGATTGTAAAAGGTGTGATAGCAGCGGTACAGCATCTCCGGGGTAATCCGGGCGATGCTCTCCACACTGCCGGCGATATCCTCTTTTACCGGGTGGTACCGGTACATGGCGCCCAGCAGGTTGAACAGCACCCGCCACTGGGGGTCATCCTCGTACATCCGGATCTCCTGCCCGATAATCCCCTGCTCCTTCTGCACGGTCTGCTCGGTAAAATACGGGCTCTGCACAAAGTCCAGCAGGATTTCCAGATTCTCCTTCAGCTGATCGGTACAGGAGAACAGATAGCAGGTGGAATCAAAGGAGGTATAGGCGTTGGCGCTGGCCCCGGTTTTGGCAAACCGGGCAAAGGCGTCGCCCTCTTCGCTCTCAAACAGCTTGTGCTCCAGATAATGGGCGATGCCCGCCGGGACCGTCTGGGGCTCGGTCTCATCCGAGCGCAGGAAGGTCTGGTCAATGGAACCGTACCGGGTGCCGAACACCGCATAGGTGGAGCGGAACCCCTCCTTCGGGTAGACCAGAACCTTCAGCCCGGAGCGGTGCCGGATTTCATAGTAGGAATCCCCGGCTACCCGGCTTTCGATCGTGCGGATTTCAGTTTTCTTCATGCGCATCCCCTCCGATCAGGCAGTAGACCGTATCCAGGCGCAGCCTCCGGGCCGCCCCGATGACCTCTTCAGCCGTTACCGCCCAGCAGGCCCGGTTGGCCTCCTCCGGGGTATGGCGGAACGGATACTGCACCTGCGACATATACCAGCTCTCCAGACTGCCGGCGTAATCCTCCACCGTGCGGTAGGAGTTCTGCATGGACAGCTTGGCGCACTCCAGCTCTTCTTCGGTGAACGCCCCGTCCTGAATCGCCTTTATCTGCTGCAGGATCGCCTCCTGCGCCCGGCCGATATTGTCCGGCTGCACGCCGCTCTCGATGGTCAAAATCCCTTTCAGGTTCTGGAACCGGCTGGAGCAGTAATAGCATAGGCTCATCTCTTCCCGCACATGGCAGAAGAGTTTCGATTGGGGCGAGCCGCCCAGCAGCGCGCACATGACCTTTGCCGCATAGGCTTCGTTCTCCTCCTGCGGCACGGTTCCCGTGCGAAAACCCATCACCATCTTGGCCTGCGCCACCTGGTCGGTTTCCTCGACCCGGCGCACGGGCCCCCTGGGGGCGCGGAGCACCATAGAGCCCATGGGCACGGTGCCGTTCTGCTCCCGGGAAAGGGGCCGCAGCGCCCGCTCGATCTGCACGGGATTCCCGTCCCCCACGCTGAAAATCTCCATATGGGCGTTTTTCAGCAGATCCCGCCACGCCTGGGTGACCTCCCGGGCCGTAAGGCTCTCCAGCTCCTCCCGGGTGCCCAGCCGCGGCAGGCCGTAGGGCTCGTCCCCGCACATGATCTGGTTCAGCCGGCGCAGGGCGTAGACGCGCTTATCGCTGTACTCGGCCTGCAATTGTTCGATCATCTGGCGGCGCTCCTGCAAAAAGCTCTCCTCGAAAAAGTTCCCCTGTTCATCCAGCGGGGGATCGAGGATCACATCCACCAGCAACTGCAGCAGGCTCTCACTGATCGCTTCCTTCTCCAGCGCATAGCGGTCCGCCAGCCCCGATACGGTGACGGACAACAGCTGCATATCCCCCATTTTCCCGCAGTCGGCCTGGAGGGACGCCCCGTACAGCCCGCTTAAATACCGGCCCATCTGGGTATAATCGGGAATTTTCCGGGTGGCCCGGCACAGAATGCACGGAACCAGCGCCCGGGCCGCCGTTTTCCCCTTTTCCATCGGCAGGAAAAAGTAGACCGTGGTGCGCAGGGTTTTAAACCGTTTATCAAAAATGCCCCGAAACGGTGTACTGCCCACAGAACCGCAGTACAATGTGTTTGGCATAGAATTCCTCCTTTTTGGCTCTGTCCGCAGCAGAAACCCAATCACTGGGATTTTACCGCAGAAATGCGATGGCTGTGTGAACAACCGGCCAAAAAGGGAGCAAAAAATTCTTTTTTCGGCCGCCTGTTCCTTTCCTTCCATATTTCGTATAGTATAGCACTTTTTTCCCGGTAAATAAAGCATTCTTATTCATTTTGTGAAAAAACATACAGCCTCTGCATATTTTCCCTCTGTAAGGCGGCTGTCACGGCCCCATGGGGCGAAAAAAGGGAGCGGCCGGCCGCTCCCTTCCCGTTTTGCTTTCGATTCCTTTTATCGCCGGTTCCCACGGCGGGCCCGGTCATTCCGCGGACCGGATAGCCTCCTTCATCCGGCGGACATACTCGCCCACCGGCGCGGCGGCGTCTTTCCCGTATTTCCCGATCAGCTTGACAATCGCCGATCCCACAATCGCGCCGTCGGAAAGGCCGGCCATCGCTTTGGCCTGCTCCGGGGTGGAAATTCCAAACCCGATGGCGCAGGGGATCCGGGTATTCTGCCGGATCACTTCGACAATGGACGCAAGGTCCGTTTTGATCTCGCTGCGTGTGCCGGTCACGCCGAGGCTGGATACGATATACAGAAAGCCCTCGGCTTCTCTGGCGATCATGGCGATGCGGTTTTCCGAGGTGGGCGCGATCAGCGAAATGAGATCCACGCCGTACCGGCGGCAGTCGGGCAGAAATTCCTCTTTTTCCTCATAGGGAAGGTCCGGCAGGATCAGCCCGTCGATTCCCACAGCCCGGCAGGTGGAGAGGAACCGGTCGGCCCCATAGGAAAAGACCACGTTTGCATAGGTCATAAACACCATGGGCACCGTCACATCCCGGCGCAGCTCACGGACCAGATCGAAAATCCGGTCCGTGGTCACGCCGCCGTTCAGGGCGCGCAGGTTGGCCCCCTGAATCACCGGGCCCTCGGCCGTGGGATCGGAAAACGGAATGCCCAGCTCGATCAGGTCGGCCCCGTTTTCCACGGCGGCGCGGACCACGGCGGCCGTTGTCTCCAGATCGGGGTCGCCGCAGGTGATAAACGCGATAAACGCCTTTCCGTTTTCAAAGGCGGATGCAATCTTACTCATGGATATCCTCCCCTCTGTACCGGGCAATCGCGGCGCAGTCCTTGTCGCCCCGGCCGGACAGTGTAATCACAACAATCTGATCCTTTCCCATCGTGGGCGCAATTTTCATGGCGTGGGCCACCGCATGGGCGGATTCAATCGCGGGGATAATCCCCTCGGTCTTTGACAGGTATTCAAAGGCGTTCACCGCTTCGTCATCGGTCACCGGCACGTATTCCGCGCGGCCGATATCGTGCAGATGGGCGTGCTCCGGACCGACGCCCGGATAATCAAGCCCGGCGGAGATGGAGTAGACCGGAGCGATCTGGCCGTACTCATCCTGGCAGAAATAGGACTTCATCCCGTGGAAAATGCCGATTTTCCCGGTATTCACGGTGGCAGCCGTCTCGAAGGTATCAATGCCCCGGCCCGCGGCCTCGCAGCCGATCAGACGGACCCCCTCGTCCCCGATGAAATGATAGAAGGTGCCGATGGCGTTCGAGCCGCCGCCCACGCAGGCCATCACCACATCCGGCAGCTTTCACTCCTTTTCCAGGATCTGCTCTTTGATCTCTTTGGAAATGACCGACTGAAAATCCCGCACAATGGTCGGGAAGGGATGCGGGCCCATGCACGAGCCCAGGCAGTAGTGGGTATCGGCAATCCGGCTGGTCCACTCGCGCATGGCCTCGGAAACGGCGTCCTTCAGCGTGGCGGTGCCCGTCTTCACGGGCCGCACCTCCGCACCCAGCAGGCGCATCCGGTACACGTTCAGGGCCTGGCGGATGGTGTCCTCCTCGCCCATAAACACCACGCACTCCATCCCCATCAGGGCGGCCGCCGTGGCCGTGGCGACGCCGTGCTGTCCGGCGCCCGTTTCGGCGATCAGGCGGGTTTTTCCCATTTTCTTCGCCAGCAGGGCCTGTCCCAGCACATTGTTGATCTTATGGGCGCCGGTGTGGTTCAGATCCTCGCGCTTTAAGTAAATCTTCGCCCCGCCCAGATCCCGGGTCATCTTCTCGGCATAGTAAAGCCGCGAGGGACGGCCCGCATATTCATTCAGAAGCTGCTGCAGTTCCCGGTTAAATTCCGGATCGTTTTTAAAATGCTCGTACGCTTCTTCCAGTTCGATGACCGCATTCATCAGCGTTTCGGGGATATACTGCCCCCCGTGCACGCCGAAGCGGCCCTTTGGATTTGTCATCATTCTTCTTCCTTTCCTGTCTCGGTCACACTGCGCACAGCATGAACAAAGCTTCTCATTTTTTCGGGGTCCTTTTTCCCGTCGGTCTCGATCCCCGAACTGACATCCACCGCATAGGGGTGCAGGCAGCGAACGGCCCGGGCCGCGTTGCCGGGGTTCAGCCCGCCCGCCAGAAAATAGGGGCGGCGCACCTTCTGCAGCAGGGTCCAGTCAAACACCGTTCCCGTTCCGCCCTGCCCGGAATCCAGCAGCACAAAATCCGCCGGGCTGTGTTCGGCGGCAAGCCCGTCGGCCGGGGAATCCATCCGGAAGGCCTGGATCAGCGGCCCATCGGTCAGGGCCCGGAGTGCGCGGATATACGCTTCTCCCTCCCCGCCGTGCAACTGGGCGATGTCAATCACTCCGTCCCGCAGCAGCCCGGCGACGGTCTGCGGCGCCTCCCGGACAAATACGCCCACCACCCGGATCCCGGGATCCAGCCGGGCGCGCAGTTCCGCGGCCACGGCGGGCGGGACATACCGGCGGCTCTTTGGGGCAAACACAAAACCGATATAATCGGGGTGCAGCTCGTTTGCCACCTCAATATCCTGCGGCCTTGTCAATCCGCAGAGTTTTATTTTCGTCATAAAAGCCCCCGCAGTCTGGCAAGCTCGGCCTTTTTATCCGCGGCGCGCATCAGGGTCTCCCCGATCAGGACGGCGTCCGCCCCCATCTGCCGCAGATTTTTCACGTCCCCGGGGTTTTTCACGCCGCTCTCGGATACGAACAGCATCCCGGGCGGAATCAGCTCGCGCAGGCGGCGGCTGTTCCCGGGATCCACGGTGAAATCCTTCAGGTTGCGGTTGTTCACCCCGATAATCCGGGCCCCGGCCCTCAGCGCCATGCGCACCTCTTCCTCATCGTGGGCTTCCACCAGCGCGGAAAGGCCCAGCCGGTCGCAGATTTTCAGATAATCCCGGATCTGCTCCTCGCGGAGGATGGCGCAGATGAGCAGGACCGCCGAGGCCCCCAGCAGCCTGGCCCGGTAGATCATATAGGCATCCACCGTAAAATCCTTGCGCAGGCAGGGAAGGGAAACCTCCCGGGCGATTTCCTCCAGGTACCGGTCGCTGCCGAGAAACCACTCCGGCTCGGTCAGCACGGAGATGCAGTCGGCCCCGGCCGCCTCGTATTCCCGGGCGATCTGCCGGTACGGGAAGTCCGGGGCGATCAGCCCCTTGGAGGGAGAGGCCTTTTTGCACTCGCAGATAAAGGAGAGTTCGGGCTTTCTCAGCGCGGTTTCAAAGGCAAAGTCCCCCTTTTCAAGGGCAAGGGCCTGCTCTTTGACAACGGCGGGCGGACATACCTCCATCTCCCGCCGGGTGCGCGCCATGGCGCTGGCGGCAAGCTGCTCGAGTATGTTCATCTCACGCCTCCGCACGGTTGCTCACTTCGATCAGCGCCTGCAGCGTCTGCATGGCCTTTCCGGAGTCGATCAGGTCGGCGGCCAGCGCCACGCCCTCTTTCATGCTCTCCGCCTTGCCGCCGATGGCAAGCGCCGCCCCGGCATTGAGCAGGACCGCGTCGCGCCGGGGGCCCTTGGCGCCGCTCAGAATTTCCCGGGTAATTTGGGCGTTTTCCTGCGGCGTTCCGCCGGTGAGGTCGCCCTTTGCACACCGCTGCAAGCCGAAATCCTCGGGGGCAATGGTGTAGGTTTTATACCAGCCGTCCTTAAATTCACACACCGTCGTCGGCGCGCTCAGGGAGATCTCGTCCAGCTTGTCCTGTCCGTACACGACCATGCCCCGCTGCACGCCCAGGCTGATCAGCACCTGCGTCAGCGGCTGCACCAGATATTCATCATAAACGCCCAGCAGCTGCCGGGTGGGGCTTCCGGGATTGGTGAGGGGCCCCAGGATATTGAACACCGTGCGGAACCCCAGCTCTTTGCGGATGGCGCCCACATATTTCATGGAGGTGTGGTACTTCTGCGCAAAGAAGAAGCACATGCCCACTTCCTCGAGGAGCTCTTTGCAGCGCTGGGGGCTCTGCTGGATATTGACGCCCAGCGCCTCCAGACAGTCCGCGGTTCCGCACTGGGAGGAGGCCGCCCGGTTGCCGTGCTTGGCCACCTTCACGCCGCCCGCCGCCGTAACGATCGCCGAGGTGGTGGAAATATTGAAGCTGTGCGCCCCGTCGCCGCCGGTGCCCACAATCTCCATCAGATCGGTCCCGGCATCGACCTTTACCGCGTGATCCCGCATGGCGGCGGCACAACCGGCGATTTCCACAATCGTCTCGGCCTTGGTGCTCTTGGTGGAGAGCGCCGCGAGAAACGCCGCGTTCTGGGTGGGGGTGGTCTCGCCGCTCATAATCTCGTTCATCACGCTGTAGGCCTCCTCATAGGTGAGGTCCTGCTTATTCACAATTTTGACAATCGCTTCTTTAATCATGGTTTCTTCTCCTCTCTGTTTCTCCGATCTTTATAAAATTCATCAGCATGGTCTTTCCATCCGGGGTCATAATGGACTCGGGATGGAACTGCATGCCGTAAATCGGGTACTGGGTATGCTGTACGGCCATCACCTCTCCCTTTTCCGTCACGGCGGTCACCCGCAGGCAGTCGGGCAGGGTGTCGGCCTTCGCGATCAGGGAATGGTACCGGGCGACCGGCGCCGTTTCGGGACAGTTTTGGAACAGGGGGCAGTCCGGATCCAGCCTGACCCGGGACTGCTTTCCGTGCATCAGCTCATCGGCATAGGTAACGGTGGCGCCAAAGGCGGCGCAGATCGCCTGATGCCCCAGGCACACCCCCAAAATGGGGATCTCTCTGCCCAGAACCCGCACGGCTTCGATCAGGACCCCGGCATCCTCCGGGCGGCCCGGTCCCGGGGAGAGCACCATGCGCTCCGGGTGCATTTCCCGGATTTCCTCCACCGTCTTCTCATCATTGCGGATCACCCGGATATCGGGGGACAGGGCGCCGATGAGCTGATACAAATTGTAAGAAAAGCTGTCGTAGTTATCAATCAACAGGATCATAGGTCTTCCTCCTGGGCAAGCTGCAAGGCATTCACTACGGCCTTTGCCTTGTTGATACACTCTTCGTACTCTTTTTCGGGGACCGAATCGGCCACAATCCCGGCGCCGCTTCGGACGAACACCTTCCCGTTC
>JBJEQH010000199.1:0-1712 GCA_051881655.1 Candidatus Heritagella sp.
CGAAAAAGAAGAAAGAATTGCCAGAATTTATCCTCATGGAATCCATGGGGCCATTGCAGAAATGCTGGGCAAGTACGATTTGTATGATATCACTACAGCCACACTTGATATGCCGGAAAATGGCCTTCCGGATGATGTTTTGAATCAGACGGACGTCTTAATCTGGTGGGGTCATCTGGCCCATGATGCTGTATCCGACGAGGTCGCCGAAAAAGTAAAGAAAAGAGTTCTGGAGGGAATGGGACTGATTGTTCTCCACTCCGGACATCTTTCCAAGCCTTTTGTCAAGCTGATGGGTACCTGCTGCCGCTCGAAATGGCGCGAAAACGATGAAAAGGAACGTATCTGGGTCGTCGAACCGGGGCATCCGATTGCGGAGGGGCTGCCTGAATACATCGAACTGGAAAAAGAAGAAACCTATGGGGAACGATTCGATATTCCTGCCCCCGATGAGCTGGTTTTTATCAGCTGGTTTTCCGGCGGAGAGGTATTCCGCAGCGGCTGTTGTTACCGGCGCGGCCGCGGCAAGATTTTCTATTTCAGGCCCGGTCATGAGGAATATCCCACTTTTTACCGGGAGGATATTACCCGAATTATTAAAAACGCCATTGAATGGGCAAAACCCGTGGAATCTTTTGCTCCCACGCTCGGTTATTTTCCTTCCCTTGAAAAAGTGGCCGACAAATTTGAGGGAGCCGATGAATCCGTGAGGAACCACACGGCCCTGTATAAACAGTATTCTGCAACAGAACAGAGGAATGAGAAATGAAAAAAGTCAGAGTGGGAATCATCGGCGTTGGCGGAATCGCAAATGGGAGGCATATTCCCGAGCTTTTATCGATTCCCGAATGTAAGATTTCGGCAATTTGTGACATAGATGAAAGCCGTCTGAAAATAACAGGGGACCAGTTGGGTCTTGACAGCGCGCATTGCTTTACTGACTACCGGGAACTGATCGCCTGTCCGGATGTGGATGCCGTGGAAATCTGCACTCCAAACTACTGGCATGTGCCCATGGCTGTGCAGGCAATCCGCAGCGGTAAGCCCGTCAACGTGGAAAAGCCTCTGTCCACCGACCTTCCTCATACCGTTCCTTTACAGGAAGCGCTGCGGCAGAATCCCGTTCCCAACATGATGTGCTTTTCGTATCGCTTCTTCCCGGCTGTGCGATTCGCCAAATGGATTCTGGAAAAAAAGCAGCTGGGAAGCATCGTCAGTGTTCATGTCCAGTATCTGAAATCCAGCGCCTTTATGGAAGGCCGTCGTCTTGAATGGCGGTTTATTAAGGAATATGCTGGAACCGGCGTTCTGGGCGATTTGGGCGTGCATCTGATCGATATGACGGAGTTTCTTCTTGGAAAAATCCGTTCAGTCAGTGCAGATTCCGGCATTGTGGTAAAAGAAAGAAAAAAGCTTGACAGTGAAGAACTCGGCAAGGTTGAAACCGACGATTACTGCAATTTTATTGCGGACATTGAAGGGGATATTGCCGGTAATTTTGTGATCACCCGCTGCGCTATCGGCAATCAGAATACCATTCAATTTGATATCTTCGGGACGGAAGGCGTCATTTCTTTCAATCTCAATCAGCCGGATACACTGGCCGTCTGTATCGGTGAGATCGACAAAAAGGCCAATGGTCTTCATCGTGTGAAGGTTCCCCCGGAGTTTCGTATAACTCAGGAACAGATGTTTATTGACCGGGTCAACGG
>JBJEQH010000200.1:0-7509 GCA_051881655.1 Candidatus Heritagella sp.
GTCGACCTCTAGCGTGACAGGCTAGCGTTCTAACCAACTGAACTACCGGGCCATACTGGTGGAAACAATAGGACTCGAACCTATGACCCCCTGCTTGTAAGGCAGGTGCTCTAACCAGCTGAGCTATGCTTCCATCTGCGCCGCTGCTCTCAGCGGCGTTATTAACTATACTATAAACCGGGGAAAAAGTCAACCCCTTTTCCCAAATTTATTTTCCCTCTTTTTGCGCGGCCCGCCCGTCCAGCTCGTCCTGGCTGATGCGGTATTTCTTCCCGCAGTACTGGCAGGCGGCCTCGGCATAGCCGTCCTCCCCGGCGAGGGTGCGGATTTCTTCGGGTTTCAGGGTGGAAAAGGCGCGCAGCACCCGCTCTTTGCTGCAGTGGCAGGCATAGGTCAGCGGCGTCTCGTCCAGCTTTTCCCACTCCATCCCCGCGAAAAGCCGCCCGCAGATCTGCTCCATGGTCATCCCCTTGGCAAGCAGCGTGGTCATGGGCCCCAGGGCGTTCAGGTTGCCCTCCAGCCGCTCCACGTCCTCATTGGTCGCGCTGGGCAGGGCCTGCACCAGAATCCCCCCGGCCAGCGTGGGCTCGTTTGTCTCCTTATCCACCAGCACGCCCAGGGAACAGGCGGTGGGGATCTGCTCGCTGACGGCATAGTAGGTGGTGATATCCTCGGCCACCTCGCCCGAGGCCAGCTGGGACTGCCCGATATAGGGCTCGCCCTCGCCTTCGTCGCGGATCATAGCCAGCAGGCCGTCTTTTCCGATGCCGCCGCCCACATCCAGCTTGCCGTCCCCGCGCACGGGCAGCTGCACGCCGGGATTCTGCACATAGCCGCGCACATGGCCCTGGCCGTCGCCAATGGCCACCACGCTGCCCAGCGGGCCGCCGCCGTTCAGCTTCAGCGTGACCGACGAATCGGGCCCCTTCAAAAGGGCGCCCATCATTCCGGCCGCCGTCAGCACCCGCCCCAGCGCCGCCGAGGCCACCGGGGAGGTGTGGTGCACCTGATGGGCAACCAGCGCAATATCACTGGTGTCGGCCGCAATGGCCATCAGGCTTCCGTTTTTGGTAATGGTGCGGATTAACCGATCCATGATTTTCATCCCTTTCTGTTCCGGCACGTTTTCAGCCTGGCCACAAAAACCGCGCGCTGGGTATCCTCTCTCACCGGGGAAAACGTATTTTCCTCCAGAATCTCCAGCACCTGAAAGCCCGCCGTCTCCAGCATGGCGGTGATCTCCTCCAGCGGATAGGCCCGCTCGGTGAAATGCTCGCTGCTGCGGCGGTACACGCGCCCTTCTTTTTCAAAAAAATCCAAATCAATATGCACCCGGTGCGAAGCGGGATCATACCGGTTCTGCCAGGCACAGAACACCGTTTCCAGATCATAGAGAAACGCGTGGTTCCCCAGAATCTTCTCGTGCTTGTACAGGGTATTCACATCGAAAATAAACAACCCGTCCTGCTCCATGAACAGCGCCACCCGGGAAAACGTGCGCTGCACATCCTCCGGCCCCGGCAGATGATTGATACTGTCCAGCGTACAGAAACAGGTCGCAATGGTGCCATACAGGTCAATCTGCTGCATTTTCTGGCAGAGAAACAGGATCGAAAGCCCCTGTTCGGCGGCCTTTGCCTGGGCCTGGGCCAGCATATCGGGGGAAGCGTCGATCCCGTACACATCCAGCCCCCGCTTTTTCAGTTCGCAGGTCAGGCTGCCGGTGCCGCAGGCCAGATCCAGCGTGATCCCCGCCGGATGCTGCCACCGCTCCAGCAGGCGGCAGAGGTAATCCGCCCGCTCGGCATATCCGACGTTCTGGGTCAGGGCATCGTAATACTGGGAGAAAGCGGTATAGGAACTCATTTCTCTTTTCCCTCTTGCTCCATGCGGTCGAATACCAGGGCATAGCCGTCGCTGCCGTAATCCAGCGCGCGCTTCACACGGCTGATCGTCGCCGTCGAGGCGCCCGTGCGGGCCACAATCTCGTTATACACCATCTTTTTGCGCAGCATGTCCGCCACCGTCAGCCGCTGGCTGATGGCCTTGATCTCCGGTACCGTGCACAGATCCTCGAAAAATTTGTAGCACTCCTCCCGGGTCCGCAGGGACAGGACCGCGTCAAACAGAAAATCGACCGATTCGTCCTGAATTTTGGAATTCACAGAACCGCCCCCCTTTCCATACACGCAGTATTGTATCACAGCAATATGGAAAAGTAAAGAAAAAATCCCCCCTTTTGGTCCGTCCGCAGGGAACTGTCCATGCCCGGAAAACAGAAAAAAAGGGGGGATCCTCTCCCCCCTTTTGGGGGGAAAGGGCCATTTACAGATCGTTGCGGGTCAGGTCCTCCCAGCTCTCCCGGCGGACCGCCACCCGGGGCGAACCGCCGCGCACCATAATGACCGGCGGCCGGCACACCCGGTTGTAATTGCTGGCCATGGAGTAGTTATAGGCGCCGGTGGACAGCACCGCGATGAGGTCCCCGGCCTTCGGCTTTACCATCTTCACGTTCTCCTGGATCAGGTCGCCGCTCTCGCAGCAGCGCCCGGCCACGGTGGCCATGTAATCGGGCGCACGGTCGGCGTGATTGGCCAGCAGCACGTCATAGGCGGACTGGTACAGAATGTAGCGCGGGTTGTCCGTCATGCCGCCGTCCACGGCCACATAGTTGCGCACCCCGGGGATCTCCTTGACCGAGCCCACCGTGTACAGCGTCAGCCCGGCCTCGCCCACCACGGAGCGGCCCGGCTCGATGTACACATACGGCACGGGGAAGGACAGCTCGCGGCACATTTTGTGGATGGCCGCCGATACCTCTCCCATATAGTCGTTGTACGGCACGGGCTGGTCCGCATCGGTATACCGGATGCCGAAGCCGCCGCCCAGGTCCAGCACCCGGATGGTCACACCGGTCTGCTCCCGCACGTCCTGCATGAACTGCAGCATGACCCTGGCCGCCTCCACAAACGGGGTGATCTCGAAAATCTGGGAGCCGATGTGGCACTGAACCCCCTCCAGCTCCAGGTTGGGCAGGGCCAGCACCTCCTGCACGGCCCGCATGGCCTCCCCGGTCTCCAGGGCGAACCCGAATTTGGAGTCGATCTGGCCGGTGCGGATGAACTGATGGGTGTGCGCGTCGATCCCGGGCTTGATGCGCAGGGATACGGGGGTCACGCGGTTCATCACCTCGCTGAACTTCTGGATCAGGTGCAGCTCCTCGATGTTGTCCACCAGAAGGTGGCCCACCTTCTGCTCCAGGGCATAGCGGATCTCCTCGCAGGTTTTGTTGTTGCCGTTAAAGTGGATGTGGGCGGGGTCAAAACCGGCCGCCAGGGCCGTGTACAGCTCGCCGCCGGACACGATCTCCAGGTCCAGGCCCTCGCTTTTCACAATGCGGCACATTTCCTTGCAGCAGAATGCTTTGCTGGCGTACACCGGGGTTCCCTGCCCGTTATAGTACATGGCAAAGGAGTCCTTGTACGCCCGGCAGATCTTTCGGATCAGCCCTTCGTCCATCACATACAGCGGCGTGCCGAACTGCTCGGCCAGATCCACCGTGTCACAGCCGCCGACTACCAAATGTCCGTCTTCGTTCACCTTCAAATGTTCGGGAAGCATAGTTGGGTACCTCTTTCCTTCAAGCTTTTTCTATACCGGCCGCCGCATCCTGTGCCGCGGCCAAATCGGCGCAGGCCTTTTCCAGCATTTCCTTCAGCCGGGGAAGGCCCTCGCCGCTCTGGGCGGAGAACGGAAGCACCGTGACCGGCGCTTCGCTGAAATAGTTTTCGAACCACTCCTGCTGTTTTTTTCGGTTCGTTTTGTTGAGCTTATCCACCTTGGTGCCGACCACCAGAAAGGGGATGTCGTTTTCGATGAGAAAACGGAGCATCTCCTCGTCCTCCCCGGTGGGCGCATGGCGGTAATCGAGGATCTGCACCACGGCGGCAATGGGCCGCCCCGCCGCAAAATACCCCTCCATCAGCTCGCTCCAGCGCTGTTTTTCCGCCTGGGAGACCCTGGCATACCCGTAACCGGGCAGATCCACCAGCCGGGCCTCCGGCAGGCGGAAAAAGTTGATCGTGGCCGTTTTTCCGGGGGTCGCGCTGACGCGGGCCAGTGCTTTCCGGTTGACCAGTTTGTTGATCAGCGAGCTTTTTCCCACATTGGACTTGCCGGAGAAGACGATCTCCGGCAGATCCGCTTTGGGAAGCTGACCGGACACGCCGGCCGACATCTCAAATGTGACATTCTGAAAATTCAAATGGGCACCTCCGTTTCCGGGGGCTTTTCCCCGGGTGTTTCTCTCATTCCTGCACCGTCCGGTGGGCGGCGGAGGCGGGAACCACCGGGCGCCCGTTCCCGGCGGGGGGCACCGGCGCATGGGCGCGGGTTTTGCGGCCCGGCTTTTCCGTCAGCGCCCGGGGCAGCACCTCATCCACCGTGGAAACCGGCACAAAGGTGATCGCCTCTTTCACCACGGGATCCACCTCCGCGAGATCGGCCGCGTTCTCCGCGGGGAACAGCACGGTTTTGATCCCGGCGCGGTAGGCCGCCATGGTCTTCTCCCGCAGGCCGCCGATGGCCAGCACCCGGCCGCGCAGCGTCACCTCGCCGGTCATGGCCACATCATGGCGCACCGGGATCCCTGTCAGGGCCGAGGTGATGGCCGTCACCATGGCGATCCCGGCCGAGGGCCCGTCCTTGGGCACCGCCCCCTCGGGGCAGTGGACGTGGATGTCCTTTTTCGCCGCAAAATCGGCGGGAATCCCCCACTCGCGGCTGCGGGTGCGGATGCAGCTGATGGCGGTGCGGATGCTCTCCTTCATCACGTCGCCCAGCGAGCCGGTCAGCTCGGTTTTCCCGGTGCCCTCCATCACCGCCGCTTCAATGGGCAGCATCTCGCCGCCCACCGAGGTCCAGGCAAGGCCGTTGACCAGCCCCACCTCGTCTTTCCGGTTCTGCTCCTCCCGCTTATAGCGGCGCGGGCCCAGCAGCTCCGGGAGGTTCTTGGGCGTGACCGTCAGGCAGGGGCTCTCCGTGCCGGACGGTGCGGACACGACAATTTTCGCGGCCTTGCGGCACAGATCCGCAATCCGCCTCTCCAGCGTGCGCACCCCCGCTTCGCGGGTGTAGGATTCAATCAGATCCCGCATGGCCGCCGGGGTGATGCGCAGCTGGCCGGCGGTCAGGCCGTTCTTCTTCCGCTGTTTTGCGAGCAGATGGCGCATGGCAATCTGGTATTTCTCCTCCGCCGTGTAGCTGGGCAGCTCGATCACATCCATGCGGTCGTACAGCGGGCCGGGAATGGTGGACGCATCGTTGGCGGTGGTCAGGAACATCACCTGGCTCAGGTCAAAGGGCATATCGACAAAGTGATCCTGAAACGCATTGTTCTGCTCGGTATCCAGCACCTCCAGCAAAGCCGAGGCCGGATCCCCGCGGAAATCCTTGCTCAGCTTGTCGATCTCATCCAGCAGGATCAGGGGATTGCGGGTGCCCGCCTGTTTGACGGCCGCGATGATGCGCCCGGGCATCGAGCCCACATAGGTGCGCCGGTGGCCCACAATTTCGCTCTCGTCGTGCACCCCGCCCAGGGACACCCGCACGTATTTGCGCCCCAGCGCCTCGGCGATGGAACGGGCGATCGACGTTTTGCCCACGCCGGGCGGCCCCACCAGGCACAGGATCTGGCCGCTGGTCTGCGGCGCCAGCTTATGTACGGCCAGGGCCTCGATAATGCGGTCCTTCACCTTTTGGAGGCCCCAGTGGTCGCGGTCCAGAATCCGGCGCGCCTTTTTCAGGTCCACGTGCTCCGGCGAGAGCGTATTCCACGGCAGATCCAGGCACGTCTCCAGATACCCGCGGATGACGCTGCCCTCCTGCGAGCCGTAGGGCATTTTGGACAGGCGGTCGCACTCGCGCAGCAGCTTTTTCTCCTGCAGCTCCGGCAGCTTCAGCGCGAGGACCTTCTGCCGGAATTCCTCCGATTCCTGCAGGGGGTTTTCGTCCTCCCCCAGCTCCTCGGCGATGGTCTTCATCTGCTCGCGCAGATAGTAATCCCGCTGGTTTTCGTCCACGGATTTCTGGGTTTTCTCGTTGATCTCCGCTTCCACGGCCAGCACCTTCAGCTCTTCCTCCAGAATCTCGCTGAGCAGCCGGATGCGCTCCTGCGGGTCGCACTCATCCAGAATCTCCTGCTTTATTTCGTAATCCAGTTGCACGTTCGCCGCCACGAAGTCCGCCAGCACGCCGCCGTCCTTTTCGCTGATCACGCGCATGATTACGTCCGGCGACATGGGGTGGTACAGGCGCACATACTCCTCAAACTGGTTCTGGATGCGGCGGATGTACGCCTCCATCCGGTAGGTCCTCGGGGCTTCCTTTTCCTCATACTCCTCCACCATGGCGCGCAGATAGGGCTCTTCGCTCTCGGCTTTTATGATCGCCGCCCGGGGGCCGCCCTCCACATACACGCGCACCGCCTCGTCGCCGGCCTTTAATACCTGCTTGATCGAGGCCACCACGCCCATGTGGTTCAGCCCCTCCATACTGGGTTCCGACTCGGACAGGTCCTTCTGGCTGACCAGGAAGATGCGCTGCCCCTTCTCCATGGCCGCGCGCAGCGCCGCGATGGATTTCCGGCGCCCCACCTCAAACTGCAGGGACATCCCCGGAAACACCACCAACCCGCGCAGCGCGAGTACCGGCAAGCCGTCATGTACGACTCGAATTTCTTGGGTCATGAATGGTAACTCCTTCTCTTTCGATCTCTCTTCGTTCTCTTTCCACAAAAGTTCTCCCATAAAAGGAAAAAGCCGCTGCTGATCAGAGGAAAGGTTCCTCTTACACCGCAGCGACCTTGTTGCGAATCAAAACTTACCCGCACGGGCAAAGAGGGCTTTTCGGGAAAAAAGAGAATCAGGCGCCGCGTTTCCCCAGCGCGCCCACCCGGATTTTCACCGGCTTGCGGTCCGCGTTCCGGACCGTCTCGGGCGGTTCTCCCTTTTCCACCGTCTCCTTCGTGATGGTGATCTTCTCGATCTCGTAATCACTGGGAACCTCGAACATCAGCTTCTGCAGGATCCCCTCCATAATGGAGCGCAGCCCGCGGGCGCCGGTACGGCGCTCCAGCGTCTGATGCGCCACCGCATGCAGCGCCTCCTCGGTAAAGCACAGCTCCACCTGATCCAGCTGGAACAGCTTTTTGTACTGCTGCACCAGGCTGTTCTTCGGCTCGGTCAGAATCCGGACCAGCGCCTCCTCATCCAGGCCCTCCAGCGCCGTAATCACCGGCAGACGGCCCACCAGCTCGGGGATCAGCCCGTAGCGGACCAGATCCTGGGGGATCACCTGCTTGGCCCAGGCCGTGGTCGCCAGCTCGGTCTTGCTTTTCACTTCAGCGCCGAATCCCAGGGCCGACGAATCCTCCCGCCGGCTGATCACCTTCTGCAGGCCGTCGAAGGCCCCGCCGCAGATGAACAGGATATTTTTGGTGTCAATCTGAAT
>JBJEQH010000201.1:0-30804 GCA_051881655.1 Candidatus Heritagella sp.
TGTTCGATGAAAACGCCGCCAGGGATCTGAAAGCGCGGGTGCACGACCTGTCGGTACAGGTCTCCTATGGAATGGATGGCCTGTGCGAGGCGGCTTCGCTTCCGGGGGTGAACCTGGTGTGCAATTCGGTGGTGGGCATGATCGGCCTGCTGCCCACACTGACCGCCGTGCGCAGCGGAAAAAACGTGGCGCTGGCCAATAAGGAGACGCTGGTGGCCGGCGGCGCGCTGGTGATGAAAGAAGCGGCGGAAAAGGGCGTATCCATTCTGCCGGTGGACAGTGAGCACTCGGCGATTTTCCAGTGCCTGCAGGGGTCACCCGGCAAAGAAGCCGTGAAAAAACTGATCCTGACGGCCTCGGGCGGTCCGTTCTTCGGAAAAAAGCGGGAAGAGCTGCGCACGGTTACACCGCAGCAGGCCCTGAAGCACCCGAACTGGAACATGGGCCCCAAGGTGACCATTGATTCGGCCACCATGATGAACAAGGGCCTGGAGATTATGGAAGCCGGGTGGCTGTTTGATATGCCCGGTGATCGGATCGACGTGGTGGTACACCGGGAGAGCGTCATTCACTCGATGATCGAATACGTGGACCACTCGGTGATTGCCCAGATGGGGGTGCCGGATATGCGCATTCCCATTCAATATGCGATTTTGTATCCCCAGCGGCTTCCCTCGCCAGTGGAGCCGCTGTCTCTGACGAAATACGGCACGCTCACATTTTTTGAGCCGGATATGGAGACCTTCCGCTGCCTGGCGGCCTGCCGCATGGCGATCCGCCGGGGTGGGCTGGCACCGGCGGCCGCCAATGGCGCCAATGAGGCCGCCGTACAGCTGTTCCTGCAGGAGAAGATCGGGTTCCTGGATATCGGGGAACTGGTGATGCAGGCGATGCTGGAGCAGGAGGACGCCCCCTGTGACAGCGTGGAGAGCGTGTGGCAGGCCGACCGGCTGGCCCGCGAGCGCGTGTACCGCATGGCGGGCGTCTGAATCGGCTGAAATTTTTTTCGGCCGGTTTGGCAGTCGGAGAACGGTGACACAATAGAAGGTAGGAAGGACGGGCGGCAGCCAGTGCCGCAGAAAGGCGGGAAAATTTGGAAACAATACTTCTCATTCTGATCGGCGTACTGCTGTTCGCTTTGATTATCTTTTCTCATGAGTTGGGTCATTTTCTCACCGCGAAGTGGAGCGGTGTGCGTGTGAACGAATTTGCCCTGGGCATGGGGCCGCGGCTGCTGCATTTTCGCCGCGGCGAAACGGAGTACAGCCTGCGCCTGCTGCCCATCGGCGGTTACTGCGCCATGGAGGGCGAGGATGAAGAGAGCAGCGATCCAAGGGCGTTTAACAACTGCAAAGTGTGGAAGAGGATCCTCATTGTAGCGGCCGGTGCGATTATGAACGTGCTGCTGGGGGTCCTTTTGATGGGCTGCCTGCTGGGTACGCAGGAGCGCTTTGCCACGACCACCATCAGCAAGTTTGACGAGGCCGGTTCCATGCTGGAGCAGGCCGGTGCGCAGGTGGGGGATGTGATCGTCAATATCAATGGGTACGAGGTGTACACCGATAAGGATCTGAGCTTTGCTCTGGCGATGGCGGATCCCACCCAAACGGCGGTGACGGTGCAGCGCGGGGAAGAGCGTATCACCCTGCCGGTCATTGATTACACCGAGGGAACCGGCGAGGGACGGGTACGCCTGGACTTCTATGTGCAGCCGCAGGAGAAGAACGCCGGTACCCTGATTGCCAAATCCTTCTCCGATACCACCTCGGTGGTGCGCATGGTGTGGAAAAGCCTGTACGGCCTGGTGACCGGGCAGTTTTCCATGAATGACGTGGCTGGGCCGGTGGGCGCAGCGCAGGCCATCACCCAATCGGCCGCCGCCGGGCTGGAGAGCAGTTTTGGCGATGCGGTGTACAATATTGTTTATATGCTGATGGTGATTTCGGTCAACCTGGGGGTTGTCAATCTGCTGCCGCTGCCGGCGCTGGATGGCGGGCGCCTGCTGTTTCTGCTGATCGAACTGATCCGCCGCAAGCCCGTTCCTCCCAAATACGAGGGGTGGGTGCATGCGGCCGGGTTTGTCCTTTTGATCGGATTGATTCTGCTGATCACCTTTAATGACCTGTGGCGCTTGTTTACCGGCGCCGGGTGGGGCTGATGACAGACCTTTTGCGGGGATAGAGAGAAAGGAAGAAATGTTTATGACCAGACAGGTAATGGCCGGTTCGGTAAAAATCGGAGGCGGTGCGCCGGTATCGGTGCAGAGTATGCTCAGCGTGCTTTCGTATGAAATTGAAAAAAGTGTGCAGCAGGCGGTGGCCCTGCAGCAGGCGGGATGTGAGATCATCCGCCTGGCCATTCCGGATAAAGAGGCCGTGCGGCTGATTCCGGCCATCAAGGAGAAGGTCAGCGTGCCGCTGGTGGCGGATATTCATTTCGACTATACCCTGGCGCTGGAGTCCGCCGCCGCGGGGATCGACAAGATCCGCATCAACCCAGGAAATATCGGGGATGACAGCCATGTAAAGCAGGTGGCCGATGCCTGCCGCATCCGGAATATCCCCATCCGCATTGGGGTCAATTCCGGTTCCCTGGAGAAGCACATTCTGGCCCGCTTCGGCGGCCCCACGGCCGAGGCGCTGGTGGAGAGCGCCCTGTACCACGCTTCCCTTTTGGAAAAATTTGATTTTACCGATCTGGTGCTGTCAATGAAATCCTCGAACCTGGATACCATGATGGAGGCGTACCGGCTGGCCAGTAAGAAGTGTGACTACCCCCTGCATGTGGGCGTGACCGAGGCCGGAACCCGGCGCATGGGGCTGATTAAGTCGGCCATCGGCATCGGCGGTCTGCTGCATGACGGTATTGGGGACACCATCCGCGTGTCGCTGACGGCGGACCCGGTGGAGGAAGTGCAGGCTGGTTTGGATATCCTGCGCGCCATGGGGCTGCGCGGCGGCCCGAAAATGGTCAGTTGTCCCACCTGCGGGCGCACGCGCATTGATCTGATCGGGCTGGCCTCCCGGGTGGAGGAAAAACTGCGGAATGTGGACAAAGATATCACCGTGGCGGTGATGGGGTGTGTGGTCAACGGCCCCGGAGAAGCGAGAGAGGCCGATATCGGGATTGCCGGAGGAAAGGGAGAGGGACTGCTGTTCCGCCATGGGGAGATCCTACGCAAGGTGCCCGAGGAGAACCTGCTGGACGAGCTGATGAAGGAAATTGACCGGCTGTGATTGCCGGATGGGAAAGGGGACAGACTGGGCTGATGAATACCGTACGAAGCCTGTTGGAAGGACAGGCGGATCTGACCGGATGCGAGGCGGCGCTGCTGGACAGCGTGGTGGACAGGCTGACGGTGGAGGAAGAGGCCCGCGGGGTGGAGATCAGTCTGCGCTGCGGTGCTCTGGTGACCGTGGACGCTTTGCAGATGGCCGAGGAGAAGCTGAAAAAATCGCCCCTGAATCTGGGGCGGGTGAGGTTTCTTCCCCATTATGCGCCGGAGATGTTCCAGCTCTCTTATGTGCCGCAGCTGCTTTTGATGCTGAAGCGGCGGGATGCCAGCCTGAACGGGACCTTCCGCGACTGCATGACTGAGTACTCGAAAGGGGTGCTGACCATCCTGCTCAGCCATGGCGGCGGCGAGATGCTGCTGGCCCGGCACACGGACCGGGCCCTCAGCGAGCTGATCGGCGAGGTGTTCTCCGGTCTTTCGATAGAAGTGAAGTTTGCCGGCAAGCTGCAGGTGGACGAGAATGATGCGGTCCATCTGGCACAGATCCAGAAGGAAGAGGAGAAAAAGCGCCGGGAAGCCGCCGTGGAGGAGATCGAGCGGTATGAAACCCATATGCAGGAGCGCAAGCCCCGGAAGATCAGTGTGCGGCAGGGGGATACCCTGTATCCCACCATTTTGCCGGAGACAGCCCGGGATGTACTGGGGCGCACCGGGAAGATCAACCTGACCCGCATCGAGGATATCACCCCGGATATCGGTTCGTGCATGATCTGGGGCGAAATTTTCAGCATCGAGAGTAAGGAGACCCGCGACGGAAGCCGCAAAATCTATTCGATCAATATCACGGATTATACCGGTTCGATGACACTCAAGCTGATTCAGGAGGTGCGCCAGTGCCAGACGCTGGATGATTTGAAAAAAGGCGAGAGCATCCTCACCCGCGGACAGATTGAGTACGATAAATACGACCACGAGCTAGTACTGCGCCCGCGCTCGATCGCCAGGGTACAGCAGCTGCAGGTGGTGGACGATGCCCCCCAGAAGCGGGTGGAATTGCATCTGCACACCAATATGAGCAGTATGGACGGCGTCTCTTCGGCGGCGGACCTGATTCGCCGCGCCCATCAGTGGGGACACAAGGCGGTTGCCATCACCGACCACGGTGTCGCCCAGGCATTTCCGGATGCGATGAATGCGGTGGAGGCCATCCGCAAGGAAGACGAGGATTTCAAGGTCATCTACGGGATGGAGGCCTATTTTGTCAATGACATGGTGCCTGCCGTAAAAGGGGAATTGGATATGCCCCTGAGCGGCACCTTTATCGCCTTTGATATCGAGACCACCGGTCTGTCTCCCCGGCGGGATGCGATCACGGAGATCGGCGCGGTGAAAATCGTGGACGGGCAGGTGACCGAGCATTTTGATACGTTTGTGAATCCCGGCAGACCCATCCCCCCGAAGATCACGGAATTGACCAGCATCACCGACGAAATGGTGAAGGATGCGCCGGATGCCACAGAAGCACTGGCCCGGTTCCGCCGGTTCTGCGGTTCGCAGGAGGTGGTGCTGATTGCCCACAATGCGGATTTTGACGTATCGTTTATGCGGGCGGCCGCCGAAAAAGCGGGCGAAACCTTTGCTTATACGTACATTGATTCCATTCCGATGTGCCGGTCGCTGATCCAGGATATCAAAAACTACAAGCTGGATACGGTGGCCCGCTACCTGAAGGTGGAGGAAAAGCACCATCACCGCGCGGACGACGATGCGCTGGTGCTGGCGAATATCTTCCTGCAGCTGCTGCTGCGCCTGCGGGAGAGGGTTAAGGTGGATTCGGTACAGCAGCTGAATACCTCTCTGACCGGCGGCGACCCCAAAAAGCTGAAATCCTATCACCAGATTCTTCTGGTGAAGAACAAGGCCGGGCTGCGCAACCTGTATCAACTGATCTCCTTTGCCCATCTGGATTATTTCTATAAAAAGCCGCTGGTGCCCAAAAGCGTGCTGATGCAGCACCGGGAGGGGCTGATCATCGGCAGTGCCTGCGAGGCGGGTGAGCTGTTCCGTGCTATCGTGAATAACGAACCCTGGAGCCGCCTGTGCGAGATTGCCTCGTTCTACGATTATCTGGAGATTCAGCCCATCGGCAACAACCGGTTCATGATCCGCGAGGGGACCGCGGCGGATGAAGAAGCGCTGCGGGAGTATAACCGCACGATTGTGAAATTGGGCGAGACCCTGCACAAGCCGGTGTGCGCCACCTGTGACGTGCATTTTCTGGATCCCAAGGACGCAGATTACCGCAAGGTGCTGATGGCCTCGATGGGCTTTCATGACGCCGGGGAGCAGGCACCGCTGTATCTGCGCACCACGAAGGAAATGCTGGAGGAATTTTCCTATCTGGGAGAGGAGAAGGCGTACGAGGTTGTGGTCACCAATCCCAACAAAATTGCCGAGTCCATCGAAGTGGTGCGCCCCATTCCCGAGGGGGTTTTCCCGCCGTTTATCGACGGGGCCGAGGAACAGCTGAATTCGATCTGCTGGCAGCGCGCCAAAGAGCGCTACGGCGATCCGCTGCCCGACATTGTGCAGAAGCGCCTGGAGCGCGAGCTGGGATCCATCAATAAGCATGGCTTCTCCGTTCTGTACATGACCGCCCAGAAGCTGGTGGCGGACAGCGAGGCTCACGGCTATCTGGTGGGCTCCCGTGGATCGGTGGGTTCCTCCTTTGTGGCCTCCATGTCCGGTATTTCCGAGGTCAATCCCCTGGAACCCCATTACATTTGCCCCAACTGCAAGCACAGCGAATTTATTACCGACGGCAGCTATGATTCGGGATTTGATCTGCCGCCGAAGGACTGCCCGGTGTGCGGGCATCCCTATGACCGGGACGGCCATACCATCCCGTTCGAGACCTTCCTGGGCTTTGACGGGGATAAAACCCCCGATATCGACCTGAACTTTTCCGGCGAGTACCAGAGCGGCGCCCACCGCTACACGGAGACGCTGTTCGGCAAGGATCATGTGTTCAAGGCCGGTACCATCGCCACCGTGGCGGATAAAACCGCGATTGGCTATGTGAAAAAATACGAGGAAGAAAAGAATATCACCCTGCACCGCGCCGAAGAGCTGCGCCTGGCCATGGGCTGCACGGGAATCCGGCGGACCACGGGCCAGCACCCCGGCGGCATGGTGGTGGTGCCCAAGGGGCACGATATCTATGAGTTCTGCCCGGTACAGCACCCGGCCAACGATGTCAACAGCGACAACATCACCACGCACTTTGACTTCCACTCGATCCACGATACGATCTGTAAACTGGACGAGTTGGGCCATGATGTGCCGACCATTTACCACTATCTGGAGGAGTACACCGGCATCCCGGTGATGAAGGTGAGCATGAGTGACCCCGAGGTGATGAGTCTGTTCCACAGCACGGAGGCCCTGGGGGTGACCGAGGAGGACATTGATTCCAAGACCGGCACCTTCTCCCTGCCGGAACTGGGCACGCCGTTTGTGCGCGGCATGCTGGTGGACTGCCAACCCCAGACCTTTTCCGACCTTCTGCAGATTTCGGGCCTGTCCCACGGTACCGACGTGTGGCTGGGCAACGCACAGGAGCTGATCAAAAACGGCACCTGCACCATCAAAGAGGTTATCGGTACCCGTGACAGCATTATGACCTATCTGCTGCACAAGGGACTGGAGCCGAAGATGGCGTTTAAGATCATGGAAATTGTGCGAAAGGGCAAATCGAAAAAGCTGCTGACGGAAGAGCACAAGCAGGCCATGCGCGACCACGGCGTACCGGAGTGGTACATCGACAGCTGCATGAAAATCAAGTACATGTTCCCCAAGGCCCACGCGGCGGCTTATATGATTGCGGCCCTGCGCCTGGGGTGGTACAAGGTGCACAAGCCGGTGGAATACTATGCGGCGTATTTTACCGTGCGCGGGGAGGACTTCGACGCCGCCACGGTGGTAAAGGGCCGTGCAGCGGTCCGCCAGCGGATGAAGGAGATTCAGCAGAAGGGGCACGACGCCACCGCCAAGGAGGAAGCGGCGTTTACCACCTTCCAGATTGTCAATGAGATGCTGGCCCGCGGCATTGAGGTGCTGCCCATTGATCTGTATAAGAGCGATGCCAAGCGCTATCTGGTGGAGGACGGAAAAATCCGCCTGCCGTTCTCTTCGATGAGCGGCGTGGGGGAGGCGGCCGCCACCAGTCTGCAGCAGGCCCGGGAATCGGGCGGGGAATTCATCTCGGTGGATGACCTGCAGGTTCGCGCCAAGGTAAGCCGGGCGGTGATCGACATGCTCCAGGAAACCGGTGCCCTGAAGGGACTGCCTCAGAGCAGCCAGATGAGCCTGTTCGGCTGACAGCAGAGCGGAGGCCGCCCCATAGGGTCCCTCCGCTCTTTTTGTGCATAGGGGGAAAGGTTCTTTTTGGGAACAGCCGCCCTAAAGCCAGGAAAATTCGGCACAGCGCTGTTTTTGGTTGACAAGGATGCATCTCTATGGTATTATGTTACCACGCTAAAGCATAAGAGGAATGAATTGAATCCTATTTGAATAGAAATATAGGAAATATACGATTTGTATAGAAAGAAAACGACAGAAAGGCGAACCAGAATGAAACACAACCGAAAAATCACCCCGGAGGGGATGAAGGATATTCTGCTGGAGGAATGCGCGCTGCGCCGCGCTTTGCAGCAGAAGCTGGAAGCCCTTTTCCAACAGAGCGGATACCGGGAGGTCGTCACCCCCGGCATCGAGTTTTATGATTTGTTTGATCCGGCCCATACCGGGATTCCCCAAGAATCTCTTTACAAGATGACGGACAACAAGGGCCGTCTGCTGGTCGTGCGGCCCGACTGCACCCTGCCGATTGCCCGGCTGACCGCCACCCGACTGCAGGCGCTGCCCAAACCCCTGCGCCTGTATTATGATCAGACGGTGTACTGCAACAACCCGGGCTTGACCGGCCGGGACGACGAGCAGCTTCAGTGCGGCATCGAGCTGTTGGGGGCCGGCGGAATGCGCGCCGATCTGGAAGCGATGTTCCTCGCTTCGCAGGCGATGGAGCGGATCGCCCCCGATTACCGGATTGAGATCGGCCACGCCGCCTTTTTCCGGGCATTGGCCGATGAGCTTCCGGTGCAGGCCGAGGACCGCGAGGCCATCCGCCGGGCTATCGAGGCGAAGAATTATTCTTCTCTCTCCGCCATGCTGGATACACTGCCGGACAGCCCGGCGGTGCATGCGGTGAAACTGCTGCCCCGGCTGTTCGGCGGGCAGGAGGTTTTGGAGCAGGCACGGGAGCTGTGCCGTTCGGAAAAAGCGGCGCAGACGCTGTCCGATCTGAAAGGGCTGTATGAAAAACTGTGCGCACTGGGACTGCATGGCCATATCATGATTGACCTGGGCCTGGTCCAGCGCAATGACTACTACACCGGCGTGGTTTTCCGCGCGTATTTGCCCCAGTGCGGCGATGCCGTGCTCTCCGGCGGGCGGTATGACAGCCTGCTGAACTGGTTTGATCAGCCCATGCCCGCCATTGGCTTTGCGCTGAATGTGGATGCCATCACCGGCGCCCTGCTGCGCGAGGGGGAGGAGGGGGAAACGGCCCCCGATCTGCTGGTTCACGGCGTCCCGGGGTATGAGACGCAGGCGCTCTCTTATATGCGGGAGCGGATGGAAAAGGGAGAAAAGTGCGAGTACTCCGTATTCGATACCGAAGAAGAAGCGCGGGCCTATGCCGCGGCGTGCGGAATCGCCTGCCTGGCGGTAGTCGGCCGTGAGACAGAGAGACAGGAGGTGACCGCCGGATGAGACCGCTTCGGATTGCCCTGACAAAGGGAAGATTGGAAAAATCCACCGTCGCCCTGTTTGAGAAGGCGGGGATAGACTGTACCCAGGTCCATGAAAAGGGCCGGCGCCTGATTCTCCCCGTGGGGGACGGCAGCATCGAGGTGGTGCTGTCCAAGGCCGCCGACGTGATCACCTATGTGGAAAACGGTGTGTGTGATATGGGCGTGGTGGGAAAGGACACCATCATGGAGAACGGCACCCGCTTTTTTGAGGTGATGGACCTGGGCTTTGGAAAGTGCCGGTTTGCGCTGGCCGGGCCCAAAGGGGTGGACTTCTACGCCGGTTACCGGGAAAAGGTGGTGGCCTCGAAATACCCCAATGTGACGCGCGCGTTTTTTGAAGAGAAAATGATGGATGTGCGTGTGATTAAAATCGAGGGCAGCGTGGAGCTGGCCCCGCTGCTGGGATTGGCCGACGGGATTGTGGATATTGTGGAAACCGGCACCACCCTGCGGGAAAACGGACTGGAGGTCAAGGAGACCGTGGCGGATATTTCCGCCAGAATGATCGTAAATACGGCCAGCATGAAGCTGCGCAAAGCGCAGATTGAAGAGCTGGTGCGCCGGCTGGAAATCGCCCGGGACGCGGAGGAATGAGAGAGGAAGGAAGAGAAAAATGTTGATGCAGACCATTATGGGCAGCGGGGAAGAGTGCCGCGCCTTTGTACAGCAGCTGAAAAAGCGCAGCGATGAAAAGGACCGGAAGGTGGAGGGGATTGTCAGCGGGATCCTGCAGAATGTGCGGGAAAACGGGGACAAAGCCGTGCGGGCCTATACGGAAAAATTTGACGGAAAGGCGCCGGAGAACCCCGAGGTTACCCGGGAGCAGATGCTCGCTTTGATGCAGCAGTGCGACCCGGCTTTTCTGGAGGCCCTGAAAAAGGCGGCCGCGAATATCCGCGATTTCCACGAGCGGCAGAAGCAGCAGAGCTGGATGACCGCCAAAGAGGACGGCACGGTGATGGGCCAGCGGGTTCGGGGGTTGTCCCGGGTGGGTATTTATGTGCCCGGCGGCACGGCGGCCTATCCCAGTTCGGTGCTGATGAATGCGATTCCGGCCCATGTGGCCGGTGTGGGGGAGATCGTCATGGTCACCCCTCCGGGGAAGGACGGTATGCCCAATCCCGATATCATGGCGGCGGCCGTGGTGGCGGGCGTGAACCGGGTGTTCCTGATGGGCGGCGCCCAGGCGGTGGCCGCTCTGGCATACGGGACCGAGACGGTGCCGAAGGTGGATAAAATTGTAGGGCCGGGCAACATCTTTGTGGCCACGGCGAAGAAGCTGCTGTACGGTACGGTGGACATTGATATGATCGCCGGTCCCAGCGAGATCCTGATTATTGCCGATGATTCGGCGGATCCCCGGTTCCTGGCGGCGGATCTGATGAGCCAGGCGGAGCACGACAAGCTGGCCTCCGCCATTCTGATTACCGACAGTGCGCGGATTGCACAGGAGACCGAGCGCGAGCTGTGCGCCCAGATGGAGACGCTCTCCCGCCGGGAGATCATCGAGACCAGCCTGCGGGATTTCGGCGCCATGATCGTGTGCAGCAATATGGACGAGGCGGTGGAATTTGCGAATTCCCTGGCTCCCGAGCACCTGGAGGTCTGCTGCCGCGAGCCCATGACCTATGTGGGGCGGCTGGATAACGCCGGCTCGGTCTTTTTGGGCAACTGGTCGCCGGAGCCCCTGGGCGACTACTTTGCCGGGCCCAACCATGTACTGCCCACCTCGGGAACCGCACGGTTTTTCTCCCCCCTGTCGGTGGACAGCTTTGTGAAGAAGTCCAGCTTCATCGCCTATACCCGGCAGGCGCTGCTGCGGGATGCGGATGAGATCGTCACCCTGGCCCGTGCTGAAGGGCTGACGGCCCATGCCAATTCCATTTTGGTGCGCAAGGAGAAGCAAGATGTTTGAGCTGAATGAAAAAATCCGGGGTCTCACCCCCTACGAGCCCATCCGCGGGCATTTTGATGTGCGGCTGGATGCCAATGAGTCATTTCTCTCCCTGCCGGAGGATGTGCGGCAGCAGCTGGCCGAAATTGCCCGCACCCTGCCCTATAACCGGTACCCGGATCCGCTGGCGGAGGCGGTGTGCCAGGCCTTCGGTGAGTATTACGGGGTGGATCCCGTCTGTGTGGCGGGCGGCGGTGGAAGCGACGAGCTGATCAACATCCTGATGAATGCGTTTCTGGAAAAAGGGGATACCCTGGTGACGGTTTTGCCGGACTTCTCCATGTACGGGTTTTATGCCCATATGGCCGGCGGACGGGAAGCAGCCGTGCAGAAGGATGACAGCCTGACGGTGGATGTGGATCGGGTGATCCGCCGGGTGCAGGAGGAAAAGGCGCGGATGCTGATTTTCTCCAATCCCTGCAATCCCACGGGGCAGGGAGTGCCCCGGGAGGAGGTGCGCCGCCTGCTCCGGGCGGTACCGGATACCCTGGTGGTGTTGGACGAAGCATACATGGATTTCTGGGATCAGTCTATGCTGCCGGAGGTAAAAGAATACGACAACCTGCTGATCCTGCGCACCTGCAGCAAGGCGTTTGCCGGGGCGGGGATCCGGCTGGGCTTTGTGGTGGGGCAGAAGCGCCTGGTTGATGTAGTGCGGGCCGTCAAATCCCCCTATAATCTCAACGCCTATACCCAGGCGGCCGGTGTGGTGCTTCTCTCCCGGAAAGAGGAGGAACAGTGCGCCATCCGGAAAATCCGGGAATCCACCGCGTTCCTGTACGGGGAACTGTGCCGTCTGGCGGAAAAAAGCGAAGTGCTGCAGCATGTATACCCCACCTGCTGTAATTTTGTGATGGTGAAAACCGACCAGGCGGATACCCTGCACCGGCAGCTGCTGGACCGGAGTATTGCGGTGCGGCGGTTCCCGGGGTATCTGCGCATTACCGCCGGCAGTGAGACGGAGAATGCCCGCGTGCTGCAGGCGCTGGGTGAACTTTTGGCTTGATTCCTGAAAAAGTTTGCGGAAAAGGCAAACTGTGCGATACGTAAAAGAGAGAAAACGGGACATGCTCCCCCGAAAGGCGGTTATCTGATGAACAATCCTCGCTGTGCGGAGATTACCCGCACGACCAAAGAGACCGATATCTCCCTGTCCCTGTGTCTGGACGGCGGAGAAACGGATATTTCCACCGGGATCGGCTTTTTTGACCACATGCTCACGGCCTTTTCCGTACACGGCGGCTTTGGGCTTTGTGTGCGGGCCGAGGGCGATCTGCTGGTGGACTGCCACCACACGGTGGAAGATACCGGTATTGTGCTGGGCATGGCGCTGGGAAAAGCGCTGGGTGACAAAAGCGGAATCGAGCGGTACGGCAGTTTTTTTGTCCCCATGGACGAGAGCCTGTCCTTTGCCAGTGTGGATGTCAGCGGACGGCCGTTCCTGGTTTTTGATGGGGAATTCCCCCAGGAGCGCGTGGGCGATTTCGACACCTGCATGACCGAGGAGTTTTTCCGGGCGCTGGCGGTCAACGCGGGAATTACCCTGCATATGAAGGCTCAGTACGGGAAAAATTCCCACCATATGATCGAGGGACTGTTTAAAGCAGCGGCCCATGCACTGCGCCTGGCGGTGCGGGAAAAAGCGGACGGCCGTCTTCTCTCCACCAAGGGAGTGCTGTAAAGAAAAAATTCCCCCCTTTTCATTTGACAATTTTTGTGATACAATTTCTGGATGTTCCAGGAATTTCCCGTTAGGGATATTCCGAATTTCCCGTTAGGGACATTCCAAATTTCCCGTTAGGGACATTCCAAATTTCCCGTCAGGGATATTCCGATGAAAAAGGAGACACAACCGGCAGGAGGGAAGAAACATGATTATTTTACCCGCAATTGATCTGCATGACGGCAGCTGCGTGCGGCTGCTGCGCGGCGACTACGCCACGGCACAGAAGGTGGCGGAGAGCCCGGTAAAGGCGGCCTCGTATTTTGAGAGCGAGGGTGCCCGCTGGCTGCATATGGTGGACCTGGACGGAGCCAAGTTCGGGCATCCGGTGAACGACGCCTGTATTTTTGACGTGCTGAGACAGGTAAACATGAAGGTGGAGCTGGGCGGCGGCATCCGCGATATGAAAACGGTGGAGTACTACCTGGAAAAGGGGGTATCCCGTATTATCCTGGGCTCGGTGGCGCTGAAAAATCCGGAATTTGTCAAAGAGGCCGTGAAAAAATACGGCAAGCGCATTGCCGTGGGGATTGACGCCAAGGGCGGCAAGGTAGCGGCCGAGGGCTGGCTGCAGGTTACCGATGTGGATTATCTGGATCTGGCCAAAGAAATGGAGCAGATCGGCGTGCGGTATATTATTTTCACGGATATCGGGCAGGACGGAACCTTAGGCGGGCCGAACCTCGATATGCTGGACCGCATCAACCGCGCCGTTTCGTGCAATATCATCGCCAGCGGCGGCGTGAGCAATATCAAGGATATTCTGGATCTCAACGCTCTGCAGCTGTACGGCGCTATCTGTGGGAAGAGCATTTACTCCGGTTCCCTCAGTCTGAAAGCGGCGGTGCGCGCCAGCCAGCTGATCTCCGGTGTGCATCCCGACCGGCCGGAGGCCATTGACGATTACATCGAGCGGTATTTTCAAAAGGGCGATTTGCTGCCCGCTATTGTACAAGAGGCCGGCACGGGTGAAGTGCTGATGCTCGCCTATATGAACCGCCAGTCCCTGCACAAAACGCTGGAGACCGGGTACACCTGGTTTTACAGCCGCAGCCGGCAGGAGCTGTGGAACAAAGGGGCGACCTCCGGTCATGTACAGCGGGTGGTCTCCATTACGGCGGATTGCGATGACGATACGCTGCTGATTAAGGTGGTGCAGACCGGCCCGGCCTGCCATACCGGTTCGCACAGCTGCTTCTTTAAGCAGATCTGGAAGAACGGATAAGGAGGATCTTTTTATGGATGAGACGATGAAGGCCCTGTATGATACGGTGCAGCAGCGCCGGGAGGAAAAGCAGGAGGGCTCGTACACCTGCTATCTCTTCGAGCAGGGTGTGGATAAAATCCTGAAAAAATGCGGGGAAGAGTGCAGCGAGGTGATCATCGCCGCGAAAAACGGAAAAAACGAGGATACGGTGGGCGAGATTTCGGATTTGCTGTATCATCTGACCGTTTTGATGGTCCAGCAGGGAATTTCACTGGAGGAAGTGGCGGCCTGCCTGCAAAAACGCAGCCTGAAAACCGGGAATCTGAAGACCTTCCATCAGGTGGATAAAAATTCATGAATCCCACAGAATCAAAAAAACCTGCCGTTTTCAAAAAACGGCAGGTTTTCTCTTTTTCCTTTTTTGATAGCCAGCCCATCGTTTTTTTTGGCGGGCCCGCCCTCTCTTCAGGGTTTCTCTTCCGGGCAAAAATCAATCAGCCATTTTTTCAAATTCCGGCAAAAACCAGACGGAATGGGCGGTGAATTCCCGGCCGTTCAGATACTCCAGAATCCCGGCTTCCTGGGTGAAGGCAAACCGCAGCCGGTAGGAAACCAGCGCCTGCCACGAGAACCCGATCTGCCGGTTGGGCGCATTTTTTCCGTATTTTCCGTCCCCCAGCAAGGGGTGGCCGATATGGGCCATGTGGGCGCGGATCTGGTGGGTGCGGCCGGTCAGCAGGTCAATTTCCAACAGGGAGCAGTCGCGTTTTTCCCGCAGAACCCGGTACCGGGTTTGAATGGTGCGCCCGCCCGGCTGGGGAGAATCGCTGATATACACCCGGTTCTGGCTCTCGTTTTTGCTCAGATACGCCTGCAAGGTGTCCTCCTTTTTGGGCATGTGCCCCCACACCAGGCACAGATACCGCTTATCCAGCTCCCGGGTACGGAATTTCTCATTGAGAATCCGCAGACTCTCGGCGTTTTTGGCCGCGACTACAATGCCACCGGTATTCCGGTCGATCCGGTTGACCAGGGCCGGGGCAAATGAGTTCTCGTCCTTGGGATTGTATTCCCCCTTTTCATACAGGTAATGCTGAACCCGGGCGATCAGGGAATCGAAGTGATAGTGTTCATCCGGGTGGACAATCAGCCCGGGTTTTTTATCCAGCAGCAGCAGATTTTCATCCTCATATACGATAGAGAGCTTCAGGGGGGCTTTCAAAAAATCGTACTGCTCCGGGGCGGTCTGAAAGAATTCATCCTTCAGGTACATGCTCAGCACATCGCCCTCCTGCAGCCGGTCCGAAATCTGGCACCGCTTTCCATTGCACTTGATATCCTTTTTCCGGATGGCCTTGTACAGCATGGACTGGGGCAGGTTGGGGTAGCTTTTGGTCAGGAATTTGTCCAGCCGCTGGCCGGCATCATTTTTTCCGATCGTGACGGTCTTCATGGAAGCGCTCCTTTTCTCCGGGAAATGAGTTTTCTCCATTATACTCCCCCGGCGCCTTTTTCACAAGGCTTCCTCCTCTTTTCAAAAAGGGACATGTGGTGGGGTGAGAAAATGTAGAAGAAACTTTACACAAACCGAACCGTGGTTTATAATAACATAAACAGGGAGAAACCGAGAGGAGAACCGTGCAAATGGAACAAACCGGAAAGAAAAAGAATGTTCACGCGGGGCACCGAAAGCGCCTGAAAGAGCAATTTCTGCGGGATGGTCTGGATCATATGGAACCCCACGTGGTATTGGAATTGCTGCTGTTTTACACCGTTCCACAGGGGGATGTCAACCCATTGGCCCACCGCCTGCTGGAGCGCTTCGGTAATCTGTACGGGGTGTGCAATGCACCGTTTGAAGAGCTTATGGCTATGGAAGGGGTGGGCCACAATACGGCGGTCCTGCTGAAAATGATGCTGCCGCTGTGCCGGGAACTGCTGCAGCAGAACAGTCAGGGAGGCGAGCGGATTATCAATACGGAGATGGCCGTGCAGCATTTGAGCCCTCTGTTTTTTGGCAGGAAGGAAGAGGCCGTGGCTCTGCTGCTGTTGGACAGCCGCGGGTGCCGGTTGTACGCGGGCATTCTGTGCGTTGGTTCGGTGCGTGCGGTTCCGGTGTACATTCGGGATGTAATCCGGCTGGTTATCCAATACGGGGCGGATACCGTCATTCTGGCTCACAACCATCCCAGCGGTTCGGCGATTCCGTCGCAGGGGGATGTTCAGGCGACCAAAGATGTATACCGTGCACTGGACGGTATTGATTGCCATTTCAGCGATCATGTGGTTTTGGCCGGAGACGAATATCTCAGTATGAGCGGCGCGGGTCTGATGAACTTCTTACCGATAGAAGTTCGGATGCAGGGCGAACGTGATGTACAGAAGGAGGAAGATTCGCTGGAGGATGATCTCTTTCTGGAAGAGCTTTCGTTGGAAGATTTGCAGGATGATGAGACGGATTGAGATCGATACGGAGAACTGTTCTTTTTTAGGAGATCCGGAAACAGAGGGAAAAAGAGAATTCATCCGCTTCGATGGGTTTTCCGGTACTGGGCCGGCGAAAAACCGGTGGCGGTTTTAAACTGCCGGATAAAGTGCGTGGTATTCTGATATCCCAGAGAAAGGGCAATTTCCGAGATACTGCGATTTTCAAACAGCAGCATATTCTCGGCGGAATTGATCCGAGCTTTGATTAAATCGGTCATGGGTGCAATGCCGAAAATCTCCTTATAAATGGCGTGGAACCGGGATGGACTGAAATTCACCTCTTCGGCCATGCGGGGGATGTTCCAGCTCTCGCCCAGAGAGATGAACATTTTTCCCCGCAAATAGCGGAATTTTTCAATGGTCCTCTGGTCAATGGCCGGTTCCATTTCATGGCTGGCCGCCCGCCCCAGCAGCACAAACAGCTCCTCGGCCTTTAGCTGGGCCATCCGCTTCTGGTTTTTCCGCATGCTGTAAAATTCGCTTTCGATTTCCATCACATGCTGGGTGATAAAATCGCTGGGGACGGGGTAGTAAATCCGGTCGGGCTCCAGCCCGTTTTCAAACAGCAGGGGGGTCAGGTCGCCTGTAAAATGAAACCAGTCGTGGGTCAGCAGGGTGTGGCTTTTAAAATACTGGGGGGTGTGGGTATTGTAGATGATCACGGCGTGCGGCGCCGTCTGAATGATGCGCCCCCTGTATTCCATTTCCACGCTCCCGAAAAAGTGGAGAAAAGTATACTGGAGAAGACCGGCTTTCCGGTCGATAAAAAAGCCGGCCTTTTCCGGGTAGGCGTGCCGGACGGAAGTAATTTCGATCATTGGGATCCCCTCCTCCTCTGCATTATACCGCCGCAGTAGAAAATGTCAATTTTCTCAGGGCGATATTTCATTGCATTCGGGGCGAAAACGGATAGAATGGAAGAAAAAGGAGGCTGACAAAATGATGGATCGAATGGAACACCCGAAGCCGCAGTTTGAAAGAGAGAATTGGCTGAACCTGAACGGTACCTGGCAGTTTGAAATGGACCCCGGAAACAGCGGGGAGGCGAGAGGACTGTTTCAGCCCGATGCGCCGTTTTCCCGGGAGATCCGGGTCCCCTTCTGCATGGAGAGCCGGTTGTCCGGCATTGGATACACGGATTTTATGCCCTCGGTTTGGTACCGGCGGGACGTGGAGATTTCTGCCGAACAGCTGGAGCAGCGCGTAGTGCTGCATTTCGGGGCAGTGGACTATGAGACCACCGTTTACATAAACGGGCAGGAGTGCGGATATCACAAAGGAGGATATGTCTCGTTTTCCTTCGAGGTTTCCCGCTTTCTCACCGTGGGCCGGAATGTGATCACCGTCCATGCGGTGGACAATACGCGGGACCGGCGGATTCCGTCGGGCAAGCAGAGCGCCCGGTACCGGTCTTTTGAATGTTTCTACACGCGCACCACGGGCATCTGGCAGACCGTATGGCTGGAATTTGTGCCCCAAACCCATGTGGAAAAGGTGCGGTATACGGTGGATGAGGAGAACGGCAGCGTAACCATTGCGGCCACCCTCGCGGGCAGCGGAACCCTGCGGGCCGAGGCGTATTATGAGGGAGAGCCGATGGGCAGCGCACAGGTGTGTTCCAATGGCGGACAGGCGGTTCTCACGGTGAAACTGAAAGAGACGCACCTCTGGGAAGTGGGACAGGGACGGCTGTACGATCTGATGCTGACCTACGGCGAGGACCAGGTGAAGAGCTATTTCGGCCTGCGCAGCGTTCGCCTGGATGGGTACCGGTTCCTGCTGAACGGGAAATCCGTTTTCCAGCGGCTGATTCTGGATCAGGGGTTTTATCCGGACGGAATTTATACGGCCCCCTCTGACCGCGAGCTGCAGGCGGATATTGAGCGGTCGATGGCCATGGGCTTTAACGGCGCCCGGCTGCACGAGAAGATTTTTGAGGAGCGGTTCCTCTATCACTGCGACCGCATGGGGTACCTGGTATGGGGCGAGTTCCCCAATTGGGGGCTGGATGCGTCGTATTCGGACAGTATTTACGGGATTCTGCCGGAGTGGATCGAGGAGATCGAGCGGGATTTCAACCATCCGGCCATTGTCGGCTGGTGCCCGTTTAACGAGACGTGGGATGAAAAGGGGAGAAAACAGGACGACGAGGTGCTGGCGACCGTCTACAAGGTGACCAAAGCGCTGGACAGCACCCGGCCGTGCATTGATACCAGCGGGAATTTTCATGTGGCGACCGATATTTTCGATGTCCATGACTACGAGCAGGATCCCGAGAAGTTCGCGGCCTCGTATCGTTCTCTGCCCATTGACGGAACCTTTTACGACCGCTTTGCCGAGCGGCAGAAATACCGCAAGGGGCAGCCCATGTTTGTGAGCGAATACGGCGGAATCCGCTGGACGAAGGACCAGGGGGGCTGGGGCTATGGCACCGGGCCCGCTACCGAGCAGGAGTTTCTGGAGCGGCTGAAGGGCCTGACGGATGCCCTGCTGGATAACCGGCGCATGCTGGGGCTGTGCTATACCCAGTTGACCGACGTGGAGCAGGAGCAAAACGGCCTGTATACCTACGACCGCAAGCCGAAATTTGATCCCGCCGTGATTCATGCGATCTTTGCACGCAAAGCCGCCATTGAGGAAGAAGATACCACGCAGGCGGAATAACAGAAGAAAATTCTTTTCCTTAAAGACAGATAAAGGCCGGGAGAGCGTAGATGCTCTCCCGGCCTTTTTGCTGTTTCATAAAAATCAAAGGGAACAATTTTCCAGAAGTTCCTCGTAAGAAACGCCCAGTACATGGACAAGCGCGCGCAATTCGATATCGGTGACAAACCGCTGCCCGCTCTCGATCCTCTGAATAGCATTTTTGTCGATATCCAATCCTGCAACCTGCAGCAGGTCAGCCAGCTGTTTTTGAGAAGGGTGCCCCGGCATTTGTTCCCGGAATTTCCGAATCTGCACACCGCATAGATTGTTCCGTCCGTGCGGTGCTTTGTTTTTATACATGCCGTGCCCCCTCCTTTCTTTCTACTATTTTGCATTGTCAATAAGTGGATTATAGGATAAAATGAAAGGTAGATTGACATTCAGTAAATGTCAATCTACCTTTCAAAGAGGGAAAGGAAAAAGAAAATGGAAAAATCATGCGCTTTTACCGGTCACCGTCCACAAGCATTTCTTTTTGGCATGGACGAGGAACACCCATTGTGCCAAATGCTGAAGAAAGTATTGCGCCGGGAAATCCGGGATCTGATTCAAAATGGTTATACAGTTTTCTATACAGGATGCGCCTTCGGTGTGGATATGTGGGCCGGGGAAATTGTAGCCGAGGAAAAAAAGAAGAACCCGTGGATTCAGCTATACGGGGTTATTCCTTTCCAGGGACAGGCGCGCACCTGGCCGGAAAATTTGAGAATGCGCTACAGGGAATTACTGAACCAAACAACGGAAAATGTGATTTTGCAGTCAGCCTTTACGCGGGACTGTTTTTTCAGGCGAAACCGCTATATGGTGGAGCACGCCGATTTAGTAATGGCGGTCTACGACAGAAAAGAGAAAAAATCCAGCGGTACCGGATATACAGTTCGCTATGCCGAGAAGAAAAAAGTGCCGGTTCGCTGGATTGATCCCACAACCCTGTGCGTAATCGATGAATTTGGAAACCAGAGAACGGTTAAGGAAGCATTCTGCCATATATCTGCCGGAAAACAGGGGCCGGGCGGTGAAAATCCGGTAAATTGTAAATAATTTATGAAAAGCGGAAAAACTTACGCAAAAGGCCTTGATTTTTTCCTGGAAATGGGTAAAATAGATTTAGCACTCGGGGATAAAGAGTGCTAAATTAAAAGCCTTGTATTTCAAAACATTCTCTAAGGAGGAATTTTTATGACGATCAAACCCCTTTCCGACCGTGTACTCATCAAGATGCAGGAAGCGGAAGAAACCACCAAGAGCGGTATTGTGCTGGCCAGCGCCGCACAGGAGAAGCCCCAGATTGCCGTTGTTCTGGCTGTGGGCCCCGGCGGTATGGTGGATGGCAAGCAGGTCGATATGATTGTGAAAGCCGGCGATAAGGTCATCACCAGCAAATACTCCGGCACCGAGGTAAAGGTGGACGGCGAGGAATACACGATCGTTCGTCAGGGTGACATCCTGGCCATTGTGGAATAAGCGGAATTCTTTTTTGATACGGAGGTAATGTACCATGGCAAAGCAGATTATTTATGGCGAAGACGCCAGAAAAGCACTGAAAAGCGGTATTGACCAGCTGGCCGATACGGTAAAAATCACCCTCGGGCCCAAGGGCCGCAATGTGGTGCTGGATAAGAAATTCGGCGCTCCGCTGATCACCAACGACGGCGTGACCATCGCCAAGGAAATTGAGCTGGACGATCCGTTCGAGAACATGGGCGCACAGCTGGTCAAAGAAGTGGCCACCAAGACCAACGATGTGGCCGGCGACGGCACCACCACCGCCACCCTGCTGGCACAGGCCCTGATTAAAGAGGGCATGAAGAACGTGACCAGCGGCGCCAACCCCATGGTTGTCAAGGGCGGCATTCAGAAGGCTGTGGATGCAGCGGTGGAATCCCTGCGGGCCCATTCCAAGAAGGTAGCCGGCAGCGATGATATCGCCCGCGTTGCCACCATTTCCTCGGCCAGCGAGTTTATCGGAAAGCTGATTGCCGAGGCCATGGAGAAGGTTACGGCTGACGGCGTCATCACCGTGGAAGAGAGCAAGACCGCCGAGACCTACAGCGAAGTGGTCGAGGGCATGATGTTTGACCGTGGGTTCATCTCCCCCTACATGGCGACCGATACCGACAAGATGGAAGCCGTGATGGACGATGCCTATATCCTGATCACCGACAAGAAGATCAGCAATATTCAGGAGATCCTGCCCCTGTTGGAGAAGATCGTGCAGAGCGGCAAGAAACTCGTCATCATCGCCGAGGACGTGGAGGGCGAGGCCCTGACCACCCTGATCCTCAACAAGCTGCGCGGCACGTTCAACTGTGTGGCCGTGAAGGCGCCCGGCTTTGGCGACCGCAGAAAGGAAATGCTGCAGGATATCGCCGTTCTGACCGGCGGCCAGGTGATCACCAGTGATCTGGGCCTGGAGCTGAAGGATGCCGACCTGTACCAGCTGGGCCATGCCCGTCAGGTCAAGGTGGACAAAGAGAACACCATCATCGTCGGCGGTATGGGCGATCCGGCCGAAATCAAGTCCCGCGTCAATCAGATCCGTTCGCAGATCGAGACGACCACCTCTGACTTTGACCGCGAGAAGCTGCAGGAGCGCCTGGCCAAGCTGGCCGGCGGCGTAGCCGTGATCAAGGTGGGCGCTGCGACCGAGACCGAGATGAAGGAAAAGAAGCTGCGCGTAGAGGATGCTCTGGCTGCGACCAAGGCTGCTGTGGAAGAGGGCATTGTCGCCGGCGGCGGCGTGGCCCTGATCAACACCATGGACGATGTGGCAAAGCTGCTGGATGAGGTTTCCGGCGATGAGAAGACCGGTGTTCAGATCGTGTTGAAGGCTCTCGAGGAGCCCGTACGCCAGATCGCTGCCAACGCCGGCCTGGAGGGCTCTGTCATCGTTGCCAATATTAAGGCAGCCGGCAAGCTGGGCTATGGCTTCAATGCGGCTACCGAAGAATATGGCGATATGATCGCGGACTTCGGCGTAGTGGATCCCACCAAGGTGACCCGTTCCGCTCTGCAGAACGCTTCCTCCGTGGCGGCCATGGTGCTGACCACCGAGAGCCTGGTAGCCGATAAGAAGGAGCCGGTTCCGGCCGCTCCCGCTGCTCCGGCTGACGGCGGCATGGGCATGTATTGATCCCACAGTAAACCAAATCGCAATGGAGAAGGAGCTGCTCTCCCCAAAAGGGAGGGCGGCCCCTTTTTTTGTCCCGCGGCGCCCGGTTTCGCCTGGTTTCATCCGGGCGATTCCGCCTTCGGGTGGAGGAGCCGGAGGGCAAAAATCCGGTGAAATCGGGTGGAAAAAGCCCCAAAACGCCCAAATTCTCCTTTGTGTTTTTTATCTCCGTATGGTATGATAAAACCATGCAAAAGGAGAAAGGGAGCGGGCCTTTCCGGAGAAATCCCGGGGATTTCGGAAAGGATAGCGTCAGTGTATCCGCCCCTTATTTGCGGGAAAGGATGGAGAATATGGACTACATGGCCTGGATTTGGCTGGCTGTCATTGTTTTGGCAGTGATGATCGAAGCGTTTTCTCCGCAGCTGGTGTCAATCTGGTTTGCAGCGGGGGCACTGGTATCGCTGGTTGCCAGCATGCTGGCTTGGCCGCTGTGGGTACAATTGCTGCTGTTTGTGGGTATCACGCTTCTTTCCGTACTGCTGACCCGGCCACTGGTGAAGAAAAGATTGGATACCCGAACGGTGCAGACCAATTCGGACCGGTATGTGGGGATGCAGGGCATCGTTCTGCAGACCATTGACAATACCCAGGGAATTGGCCAGGTAAAGGTGCAGGGAAGTATATGGACTGCCCGCAGCGAGCAGGCGGACATGAAAATTCCCCAAAACGCCGTTGTTACCGTGGTGCGTATCGAGGGCGCCAAGTTGATTGTTCGTCCGTAAACGAGCGGCAATGAACCGGAAATACGGTTCTTGAAAAAAGGAGGAGAGTATTCATGACAAAATTTTTCACACTGTTGACCATGCCGGCAATCAATCCGGCCGTTGTGATTGTGGCCGTACTGGTCATTCTGGTAGCCATCGTCATTATTTCCAACATCAAAGTGGTTCCGCAGGCCTACGCGTATGTTATCGAGCGGCTGGGTGCCTATCAGAGCACCTGGGGAACCGGTCTGCACTTCAAGATTCCCTTCATCGACAAAATCCAGAAAAAGGTGTCCCTGAAAGAGCAGGTTATTGACTTCCCGCCCCAGCCGGTGATCACGAAGGATAATGTGACCATGCAGATTGATACCGTGGTGTATTTTGAGATCACCGATCCCAAGATGTACACCTACGGCGTCGAACGCCCCATTTCCGCCATTGAGAACCTGTCGGCGACCACGCTGCGGAATATCATCGGCGATATGGAGCTGGACCACACACTGACCAGCCGTGACATTATCAACAGCAAAATCCGCGTGATTCTGGACGAAGCCACCGATCCCTGGGGGATCAAGGTCAACCGCGTTGAGCTGAAGAACATCATTCCGCCCCGCGAGATTCAGGACGCCATGGAAAAGCAGATGAAGGCCGAGCGTGAGCGCCGTGCCCGGATTCTGGATGCAGAGGGTGAGAAGCGCAGCGCCATTCTGATTGCGGAAGGCCAGAAGGAATCCGCTATCCTGAAGGCCGACGCTATCCGCGAGACCAAGATCCGCGAGGCACAGGGCGAGGCCGAGGCCATCATCACCGTACAGCGCGCACTGGCCGACGGTATCAAGATGCTCAACGAGGCGAACCCCAGCGAAGCGGTGGTTGCGCTCAAGAGTCTGGAGTCCTTCGAAAAGGCCGCCGACGGCCGTGCGACGAAGATCATCATCCCGTCGCAGATCCAGGGAATCGCCGGTCTGGCCACTTCGCTGAAAGAACTGGTAGTGGACGGCAATGTGGAGAAAGCGGCCTTGGAGAAGGCTGCTGCCCCGGCCCGCACCGTACCCCCGCAGCGCCCCCAGTCGATGGAATAAAAAGTTTTGAGCCATAAAAGGGGATCCGCCGGCCATTGACCGGCGGATTCCCTTTTTGGTCTATTCCCCCAAAAAGCACCATAAAGATGGGAAGAGAAAGGCGGTGGCAGGGATGGACACGAAGAAGAATATACCCGGCTTTGTCCATATCGAAGACCGGAAAGAGCTGCGGGCCGGGGGAATCCTGGATGTGGGCACCTGCGACGGCAGGCTGGTGACCGCCCGCACCGGCGCCGGGCGGCTGGCGGTGCGGGGGATGGGGCTGACCATGCAGAAGCTGGACAGCGCCACCGGCGAGATGGTCGTGACCGGGCAGATTGATTCGGTGCAGTACCTGGGCAGCGAGAAAAAGGGCGGCTTCTGGTCCCGGGTGCTGAAATGACCGCCCAGCCGGATTTTTGGCACCAGCTGCCGGTCTATCTGGGCGAGGGGCTGATCCTGACGCTGTGGTACGGGTTTCTGCAGGGGCTGCGGGTCCTATGCTTTCCCGGGCGGGCGGGGCGCATACTGCTGGACGGGGTGTTTGCTTTTTCGGCCATTCTGCTGTTTTTTTCCCTGGCCCTGTGGAGCGGGGAGGGAAGAATCCGCGCCTGGCAGGTTTTCCCCGCGCTGGCGGTTTTCCTGACGGTGCGCCGTCCGGTGACCGATTTGGTGGTCTGGCTGATGGCACTGCTGGGGAAGCTGATGCAGTGGCTGGCCCAAAAAGGGAACCGGGCAATAAGCCGGGTGGGGAAAGCGCTGCTCGCGGTTCTGCGGTGGATCACGCGCCCGGTCCGGCGGATGAGAGAAGCCAGAAGAAAGATCCGGAAACCGGGAAGAAAACGCCGCCGCAGGGAGAGAAAACGCCGGAAAACACCGAAAAACAGGAAATTTATGAAAAAGAGGAGGAAAGAGAAAAAATCCCTTGAAAGGAAGAATAAAAATAGTGTATAATGAATATCAAGTTATGACCTGCCATGCGGTAAGGCATAAAAGGATGAAAAGGTTTTGAAACGGGCCGGTGGCCCCGGCGCTGTTTGCGGCGATTTGGCGCCGCCCGATACCAGGAGAAAGGAGACAAACCATGCGGGAAGTAGTGAAAAAGAAAAAGCGCTATAAGCGCAGTTTTCTGCTGCGGATTTCCGTGGTTTGTCTGGGCGTGTATATCCTGGCGGCGTTGATTGATCAGCAGATGCAGATCAGCCAAAAGCGCGAGCAGCTGGCACAATTGCAGCAGGAAATCCAGATCCAGGAGATCCGGAATGATGAGATCAGCAGCACACAGTCCTCTTCCGGCGGGATGAGCGACGAGTACGCGGAGAAAATTGCGCGGCAGGAGCTCGGCATGGCCGACGAGAACGAGCGGGTGTTCATCATCGTTACCGGGGAATAACGCGGGATCCGGCAAGGAGGAAAAAAAGAATTTTATGCAGCTTGAGGTTGGAGCGATTCTCGAAGGAAAAGTAACGGGCATCACGAAGTTTGGCGCGTTCGTGGAGCTGGAGGGCGGTAAAACCGGTATGGTACATATCTCGGAAATAGCCCCCACGTTTGTCAAGGAAATCCGTGATTTTGTCACGGAGGGCCAGATGGTGAAAGTAAAAATCCTCAGCATTGGGGAAGACGGAAAAATCAGTCTTTCCATGAAGAAGGCCCTGCCGGCGCCTCCGCCCCGTGAAGGGGGCCGCCCTGCAGGACGGAACGACCGTCCCCGAACCGGAAACAATGACAGACCCCGTACCCCCCGTCCTCCGCGGCCGGCAGCGGTCAGCCCCGGGCGCCCCGGCAATTTTGAATGGCAGGCGCGCCGGAATGAGGGCAGCTTTGAGGATATGATGAGCCGGTTTAAGCAGACCAGCGATGAGAAGATGTCGGATCTGAAGCGCGTAACCGAGAATAAGCGCGGCGGTTTCTCGCGCCGCGGCGGCGGAAACGGGAACAACCGCTGACAGCGGCATTCCGTTTTTGGGAAAAGAGAAGAACAGGCGGTGGGAGCTGCCCCCGGAAGGGAAAGCTTCGCCGCCTTTTTCTGAATGGCCGCAAAAAAGCGGACCCGTGCGCCCTTTTTTCGGCGGATGGGTACGGCAAGGAGAGAGAAATGAGCGAGTATTCTTTTGTGGCCCCCTGCCTGATGGGGGTGGAGGGTCTGGTGGCGGATGAGCTGCGCGCACAGGACCTTCAGAATGTGCGAAGTGAAAACGGCCGGGTGTTTTTTTCCGGGGATGAATCGGCAATGGCACGGGCCAATTTGTGGAGCCGCTGCGCCGAGCGGATTCTGCTGCATCTGGGTTCTTTTCCGGCCCGTACCTTTGAGGAACTGTTCCAGGGGGTCAAAAGTCTGCCCCTGGAGGAGTGGATCGGGAAGAACGATGCGTTTCCGGTGACAGGCAGCAGCCTGAACAGCCAGCTGCATTCGGTGCCGGACTGCCAGAAAATTATCAAAAAAGCGGCGGTGGAGCGGCTGAAGCAGACCTACCGGGTCTCCTGGTTTGAGGAGAGCGGGTATGTGCATTCCATCCGCTTTTTGCTGATGAAAGATGTGTGCACCCTGATGCTGGATACCAGCGGAGTGCCGCTGCACAAGCGCGGCTATCGCCAGACCAGTGTGACGGCGCCCATTAAAGAGACGCTGGCGGCTTCGCTGGCGGCCCTGTCCCGGGTGCGCAGCGACGGAACGCTGATCGACCCCTTCTGCGGGTCGGGGACCATTCTGATCGAGGGGGCTATGATGGCCCTGCAGGTGGCGCCGGGCCTTCGCCGGCGCTTTGCCGCCGAGCACTGGCGTCAGACCCACGAGGAAGTGTGGAAGCAGGAGCGCGAGCGGGCGGCATCCATGATGCGACGGGATGCGTTCTTTCAGGCGTATGGCTTTGATGTGGATCCGGCGGCGGTGGAGCTGACCCGGCAGAATGCGGAAAAAGCGGGGATCTCTTCGCGGATTCATACGGCGGTGCGGGATATCCGCGATTTTAAGCAGGAGACGGAGTACGGCTGTGTGATCACTAACCCGCCCTACGGTGAGCGGCTGCTGGACCGGCAGGAGGCACAGCGCCTGTACAAAATTATGGGCCAGGTTTTTCTGCCCCGCCGGGGGTGGAGCTATGCGGTGATTTCGCCGGACGAGCAGTTTGAAACCCTGTTTGGCCGCCGGGCGGATAAACGGCGCAAATTGTATAACGGCATGATTAAGTGCCAGGACTATCTGTTTTACCGGACAGAGAACAAACGGTGATCGAAACCGCCGCCTGAAAAGCGGCGGAGGATTTCGGGCCGTTGTGCACTGTCCTTTGGGAGAAAGAGGGGGCAACCCCGGGGGAGAGTAGTGGTATGCAGTATGTCTGTATTGTGAATCCCGTTGCGGGGAAGGGGAGTCCTGCCGGCGGGCTTGCGGCGAAATTTGCGGAATTTTGCCGCAAAAAGGGAGTTCCCTGCCGGATTGAAACAACAAAGGCGCCCGGAGATGCGGAGGAAATCGCCCGCCGGTATGCCGCCGGAGGGAAAGAGGTCCGGATTTTGGCGGTGGGGGGCGACGGAACCCTGGGAGAGGCCGCCCGCGGCGTAATGGGAAGCGAAGCAGCCGTGGGAATTCTGCCCTGCGGCAGCGGAGACGATTATGCGCGCACCTTTGGGAAGAAGGAACAGTTTCTCTCCTTTGAGGGGCAGCTGAACGCCCGGGAAAAGGTGGTGGACATGATCGCCTGCTTGGATGAAAGCGGCCCCAGACCCACGGCGCTGAATCTCTGCTCCATGGGACTGGATGCCAAGGTGGCCATGAATATGACCCGGCTGAAAAAAATCCCGTTTGTCCGCGGCAGCATGGCGTACAATCTGTCGCTGCTCCGGTGCCTGTGCGGAAAGCTGGGGCTGAACCTGAGCGTTCAGGTGGACGGGGGCGAGGCGATCACCGGGTGCTTCCTGTTTGCCCTGGCCGGCAGCGGCCGGTACTACGGCGGCGGGTACTGCGGGGCGCCCCGGGCCCTGCCGGATGACGGGCTGCTGGACTTTGTCCTGATCCGCAAACCGAAGCTGTGGCGTATACCGGGGCTGATTTCCGTCTACAAAAACGGGCAGCATCTGGACAGCGAGAAGATGAAGGATCTGACGGTGTTTCTGCGCGGCAAAACGGTGAGCATCCGGGGGGACAAACCCAATCCGGTCAATCGCGACGGAGAATGTGAGATGGGAACCCAGGTGTGTTTTTCCGTTCTGCCCGGTGCCGTTCGGTTTTTGGTTCCCGCAGACGGGACCTGAAAAAGCCCTGGAGAGAGCCGGAAGGATTTATTCTGTTTCGGCATCTTTTGCGCGGAAAATTCACAATCTATTCACTCAACCGGTGGGGAAGTACGCTACAATAGAGCATGAAATCCAGCACGGTTGCGGTCAGAAAGGAATTTCCGGATGTTTGGCTATATACGACCCTATCAATCGGAATTGAAAGTGCGCGAGTTTGAAGAGTATAAGGCCGTATACTGTGCGCTGTGCCGCCATTTGGGCGAGCAATACGGGTTTCTTGCCCGGATGACGCTGAGTTATGACTGCACCTTCTGGCTGCTGGTGGCGATTGGCCTGCGGGAAGAGGAGCAGGCATGTGTTTTCTGCCGCCGGCGCTGTGCGGTGAACCCCATGAAAAAATGCGGTCATATGCAGGGGCAGGAGGATCTGTTCCGTTTTGCGGCGGCCCTGTCGGTTCTGCTGACCGCGGAAAAATTGCAGGACGACCGGTTGGATGGGGCACACCGGTGGGTCCGGATGCGCAGCCGGGTGCTTCTTTTTCTCACCCGCAGGGCCCGGAAAAAAGCGGCTTTGGATGAGCCGGAGCTGGCGAAAGTGGCCCACGAGATGACCGTGGCCCAGCGCGCGGCGGAAGAGGGACAAAAGGCGCGGCCGGATGAATGCGCCGACCCCACGGCGCGGCTGCTGCATTATGTATTTGGCCGGGCCGCCCGGGATGACCAGCAAAAGCGTGTGCTGGAGGAATTCGGTTATTTTCTCGGCCGGTGGGTCTATTTTATGGATGCCGGCGATGATTTGACTGAGGACCTGAAAAAGGGAGAATTTAACGTATTTCTTCAAAAGTTCTCCGTTTCCTCTCCATTTGAGAAAGAAAAGCAGCAGGAGATTGAAACGGCGATTAACGAGCTGCAGAATATGAATGCGGCCCGTATTCAGGCGGCGCTCTCGCTGCTGCCGGTTCAGGTGTTTTCTCCGATCGTACAGAATATTGTCTGTTTGGGGCTGGCCTTTACCCAGCGGTCGGTTCTGTTTACTCACACTTACCAGAAAGGAAAGAAGCTCGACTATGAATGATCCTTATCGCGTATTAGGCGTTTCCCCCAATGCCACGGATGACGAGGTCAAGGAAGCCTATCGTTCTCTGGCAAAAAAATATCATCCGGATAATTACGCCGGCAGCCCGATCGCGGACCTGGCCAGTGAGAAGATGAAAGAAGTCAACGAGGCCTATGATCAGGTGACCAGCGAGCGAAAGGCGGCCCGCCAGCGCGGATCTTCTTCCCAGAATACCGGAGGACAGTCCGCCAGCGCGAATTACCATCAATACTGGGGCGGCGGATATCAGACCAGCACGGGCTTTGGAGATGTGCGCAGCCTGATCGCCACCGGCCGGATTGCCGATGCCGAGCAGATCCTCAACGGGGTGCCCACCTCGGGGCGCAATGCCGAGTGGTTCTTCCTCAAAGGTACGGTGCTGTATAAGCGCGGCTGGCTGGACGAAGCAACCAATCATTTCACCCGGGCCTGTCAGATGGATCCCGGAAACCCCGAGTACCGGGCAGCGCTCAACCAGATTACGGGCCAGCGGTACGGGCAGTACGGCGGCTATAATCCCCAGACGGATACGGTGAACAGCGGGTGCAGTGCCTGCGATGTGTGCTCCTCCCTGATGGTGGCAGACTGCTGCTGCGAGTGTATGGGCGGCGATCTGATTCCCTGCTGCTGATAAGGGGGCCTGGGTTTCATGGCTGATTTGCAGAAAAAAAGCCGCATGGACAGCATGCGGGTGGCCTTTGGCGGGATTATTGCGGCGGTGGACCTGGTTCTTTTGTTCCTGACCGGCCTTTTCCCTATGGGAACACTGGCACTGCCGGCACTGGCCGGTGTGCTTCTGCTTGCGGTGCGGATCGAGGTCAGTGCGCCGTGGGCGGCCATTACCTATGGAATGGTGGCGGTTCTCTCCTTTTTTCTGTCCCCGGATAAGCAGGCTTATGCCCTGTTTACCGTGTTTTTCGGGTACTATCCCGTCTTAAAGTACACGCTGGAGCGGCTGCATCACAAAGCGGCGGTATGGGGGCTGAAATTCTTGGTCTTTAATGCAGCCCTGGTGGTATACGGTTTGGTCTGCCTTTTTCTTTTGCAGATTGATATTACGCCGATTCAGGATAGCTTGCAGTGGTCGGTTCCTCTGGTTGTGATACTGGGCAACATGATTTTTTGGGTATACGACCGGGCTTTATCGGGACTCGCCTTTCTGTATTGGCAGCGACTTCACCCGGCGATCAACCGGTTGATGCGTGAAAAATGAATAATTCGTTTGCGCTCCTGCAAAATTCCGGGGGAAATTGTGTTTTCTCTCTTGATTTTTGCAGGATTTCGTCTTAATATATGATAGCAGAGTATTGCTGTACTGCAGAAATGAAGGAAAGAACGGCCCGGATTTCAG
>JBJEQH010000202.1:0-7456 GCA_051881655.1 Candidatus Heritagella sp.
GAAACCGCGCTGATTCTTTCGGCCTTCGAGGCCTATGTGCAGCAGAGCTATCTGGATCCCCAGGATGATCTGATGCGTCTGTGTGAGAGCCTGACGGAACATCCGGAGTGTTTTTCCGGAATCACTCTGATTCTGGATTCCTTTCACGGCTTTACGGAACAGGAGTACCAGGTTCTGCAGATTTTGATGCGCCGCTGTAGGGATCTGTACATAACGTTGTGCACAGACCGAATGGGATTGCTGCCGGGGGATGATTCGCTGTTTGCCCCCGTGTGCCACACCCTTGCGGTGCTGAAAAATATGGCCGCTCAGAATGGGATCCCCATCGCCGCCCCGCAGTATCTGACCGATAAGCCCCGCTATCGGAACAGCGAGCTCGCTTTTTTGGCGGACCGCTTTTTCCGCACGGGCCCACAGGAATATGAGGGTACCCCTGAACACATCCATTTGCTTCGTGCTGCCGGACGGTACGAGGAATGTATGGCGGTTGGCGCATTGATTCGCCGCTGTGTGCAGGAAAAGGGATACCGCTATCGGGATATCACCGTCATTGTGCGGGATGAAAACGAGTATCAAAATGCCCTTCAGGCCGCTTTTGATCAGTATGAAATTCCCGTTTTTCTGGATCGCCCCGCTTCGGTGGAGAGCGAACCGCTGATCCGCCTGATTCTGGCCGCCTTTGATTGCGTACAGTACGGATTTCGCACCGATGATGTAATGGCCGTATTAAAGTGCGGCCTGATCCCCATGTCCCTCGAGGAAATCGCCGGGGTGGAGAATTACGTGTTTCTATGGAATCTGCGCAGCGGCGACTGGAAAACGGAATGGACGAAAAACCCGGCGGGATTCGTACAGGATTTTTCGGAAAAGCAGAAACAGGAGCTCTCCCATCTGGAAAGCCTGCGCCGGCAGCTGATAGAACCGTTGATCCATTTCGCGGAAAAAGGAAAAGATCCCACCGGAAAAAAGATCGCCGCGGCGGTGTATTCGCTTTTGCAGGAGTATCAGATTGAAACCACCCTGCCTCAATTGGCCGAACAGCTGCGCCTCAGCGGCAGGCTGGAGGATGCCCGCCTGCAGGAACGCCTGTGGGAGATGCTGATGCAGATTCTGGATCAGACGGCGATGACGCTGGGGGAGAGAAAAATCCCACTGCTCCGCTATCATTATCTTCTCCGCCAGATTTTCCGGATGCAGCGGCTTTCCAGTATCCCGCAGCACATGGATGAAGTGACGGTATCGGTGGCCGGGCGCATGCGGGCCGGGCAGCCGAAGGTGGTTTTCCTCTTGGGGGCCGTGCTGGGAAAATTCCCGCGGATCGCCGGGGAAGCGGATGGGATGTTCAGTGAAAACGAGAGAAAGGAATTGATTCGCTGCGGGCTGAATCTGCACGATACGCTGGAAGAACGGATTGACCAGGAGCGCTTTTCCGCGTATACATCGGTTTGCTCCGCATCCGAGGAAGTAGTGGTCTCCTATCCGCTTTGGGACGGAAAGGAAGAAAATACACCTTCGGAAATCATCACACAAATCCTTGCTCTTTTTCCCCGTTGTCCGATGGAAAACGCCCGGGATCTGCCGCTCTGTGTGACAGCCTCGTCTGCCGATACCCTTCTGGCCCAGTTTGCCCTGCGCCACCGGGATCATTCGGCCGCTGCGGCCTCGGTGCGCACGGCAGCTCAGCGTCTTCCGGATATTCAGCCGAGCGTGCAGGCCGTTTATGCAGCTTCCAATGGGGTGGAGGGGAAGATCCGGGATTCCCGCACCGCCCGAAAGCTCTTTATGGAGCAGAAAATCTCCGCGACCCAGATCGAAACCTACTACAAATGCCCGTTCCGCTATTTTTGCCGGTATGGGCTGCGCATAAAAGAACCCATGCGCGCCGAGCTCAATGCGCTGCAATACGGCAATCTGGCCCATTATGTCCTGGAGCACATGCTTCCCCAGCTGGCAGAGGATCCGTCGATTCAGGGCGATTCCCTGCAGGAAAAAGTGGATCAGTGGATGGACCGGTACGCCCAGGAGACGCTGGGGGGCCTGTCCTCCCAAACCGCCCGCTTCCAGGCGATGTTCCGCCACTATCGGGAGGTCATCGGCGCGGTGGTGCGCTATGCCGCGGATGAAATGCGCGCAACGGATTTTACCCCGGCGTATTTTGAACAGGAATTGGGGCAGGCGCCGGTGGATACGCTGAAAATCACGCTCCCCGACGGGGAATCCGTGGAAGTCGGCGGGAAGATCGACCGAATTGATCTGTGCCGGATCGGGGAAAAAACCTATGTGCGTATCATTGATTACAAAACGGGAAAGAAGGACTTCGAGCTCTCCCGCATGCTGTCCGGCATGGATCTGCAGATGATGCTGTACCTTTGTGCGGTTCTGGAGAATCATCTATTTTCTCCGGCCGGAATTCTGTACATGCCGGTGCGGACTGATGGAAACGGGGAAATCGCGGACCGTATGAGCGGAATGGTGGTGGAGAATGATTCCGTTCTCACCAAAATGGATCACACCTATCGCGATGAGGGGAAGGGCGCATTTATCCCGGTGGGGAAGACAAAAGCCGGCGCCTTTGCCCGGGGAAGCCGTGTGATCAGTGAGAGCGGGATGAAAACCGCCCTCGACTATACCCGCAGCCGGGTGGAGATTATGGCCAAAGAACTGTGCAAGGGGAATATTCAGGCACGGCCCCTTCTGGTTCAGGAGCACGGGTGCTCCTACTGCCCGTATTACGGCGTTTGCGGAAAAGAGTATCAGAGCTTTCCGGTGGAAAAGAACAAACAGGGCCCGGAGGAAACGCTCAGGCAGATGCAGGAAGAGATGAAAGGAGGTATGGCGGATGGCGACAGCATGGACCCCGGCCCAGAAGCTGGCCATTGACCGGCGGGAAGGCACGGTTCTGGTATCGGCCGCAGCCGGAAGCGGAAAAACAGCGGTTCTGGTTCAGCGGATGATTGAGCGGATCACCGATCCGGAGAATCCGGGAGATGTGGATCGGATTTTGATGGTGACCTTTTCCAAAAAGGCAGCGGCGGAAATGCGGGCCCGCGTACAAAAGGCGTTATCCGACCTCTTGCTGCAGGATCCCGAAAACGGCCATCTGAAACAGCAGCTGCTGCGGCTGCCACAGGCAAAAATCAGTACCGTTCACAGCTTTTGCAACGACCTGGTTCGCGAGTTTTCCTCCCTGCTGCCCATTTCCTCCGATTTCCGCATTGCCGATGGGAATGAACTGGCTCTCTTAAAAGCGGACGCCATGGAACAGCTGCTGGAGGAGTGCTATGCGCAGCCGACCGGGGAATTCCGGTTCCTGGCCGATTTGTTCAGCACCGACCGCAGCGATACCGGTCTGGAAAAAGTGATCGATCAGGTCGATGAATTTTTGTCCTCCCATCCCTTTCCAAAATTCTGGATGGAGAAGACCCTGCAGCTCTATGACCCCCAACTGCCTGCGGAACAGACGGTCTGGGGGCGCAGCGCCATGCAGGAGGCGCTGGATACCGCCCGGTATTACCAGGAAAGTATCCCTCTCTGGCTCTCGATTCTCGAGGAGGAACCGGAAATCTATGCCGCGTATGCAGATGTTCTGCTCACGTTGCAGCAGGATCTTTCCCGAATTCCGGCGGACATCGACGGAATTTCCTGGGGGGAATTCCGGGAGAAAATGAGCGGCCTGACAGTGGGAAGCCCCAAAGCCTTCCGCGGCGCCATGGCGAAAAAGTATCCGACCGATCATCCCCTTCGCGTTATGATGAAGGGTTTGCTCGATCAGATGAAAAAGGATTTTCAGAAAATCGGTCAGGAAAGCGGGGATTCTCTCTGCCCGGCGGAAGAGGATCTGCGGGAAAGTGTGGTCACTTCGCGGAAAGCCGCCGGGGAGATTTTCCGCATGGTGCTTCGCTACCGCGAGATCTTTTCCGGGCTGAAAGCGGAACAGAACGTGGCCGATTACGACGATCTGGAGCATTGGGCCCTTGCGATTCTGTGTATTCCACAGCCGGATGGCTCCTTTTCCCGCACCGAGGCCGCCAAAGCCGTGGCCGCCCGGTTTGATGAAATTATGGTGGATGAGTATCAGGATACCAACGAGACCCAGGATACGATTTTCCGCGCCATTTCCCGACAGGAGAGCAATCTCTTTTTTGTAGGCGATGTAAAACAGAGTATCTACAGCTTCCGGCAGGCCATGCCGCAGATCTTTCTTCATTACCGAAAAGAGTTCCCGGCGATGACGGAGGAAACGGATTCGTACCCGGGAAGCATCACCCTGGACCGAAATTTTCGCTCCCGAAAAAGCGTGACGGATTTTGTCAACTTCACCTTTTCCCAGATTATGAGCGAGCATCTGGGGGATGTGTCCTATTCCGGTCAGGACCGCCTTGTCTGCGGAGCCGACTATTATCCGGACGGGGAAGGCTATGACCCGGAGTTCTGGCTGATCGACCGGGAACGCGCCGGTATGCCAACGGAGGAAGAGGATGCCGTTCTGGAAGGAAGGCTGATTGCGGAAAAGATCCATGAAATACTGGATTCGGGTTTGATGATTACGGATAAGGCCGGTCAGCGCCGGGTGCGGGAGGGGGATTTCTGCATCCTTCTGCGCACCGTCAGCCAGCAGGCTTCGGTATATGCCCGCGAACTGAACCGCGCTGGCCTTCATGCCGCAGCCGGAAGTGAAGAGGATTTTTTCCAAACCCCCGAGATCTCTCTGATTTTGAATCTTCTCCGCGTGATCGACAACCCCACCCGGGAAATCCCCCTGCTGGGTGTGATGATGAGTGCTCTGTACGGAGTCACCCCGGATGAAATTTCCCAGATGCGCCTGGAACACCCCGGGGTCAATCTCTATAACGTTCTCGTTCAAAGCCGGAAAAAATATCCCAAGGCCGATTTGCTGCTGCAGGATCTGGAGGTCTATCGGGCAGCCGCTGCGGTCATGCGTGCGGACGAGCTGCTTCTTTATCTCTTCCGTACCACCCGGATTCTCCCTCTGATGCAGGCGCTGCCGCAGGGGGAGGAGCGCAGCGCGCGGCTGTATCAGCTTTTGGATTTTGCCAGCCATTTTGAGGAAGGAAACCGCACCGGCCTGTCGGTTTTTCTGCGCTATATCAGCCGGCTGGAAAAAAGCCGGACCGTGTCCCCGGAAAAAGCGGCACCGGATTCGGAAAAAGGGGTTACGATCCTCAGCGTACACAAATCAAAGGGGCTGGAGTTTCCCATTGTAATTCTGGCAGGATGCGGCCATCGTTTTCACAATGAAACGGCGCCCGTAACCCTGCACGCGGATATGGGGCTGGGGGTTTTTGCAAAGGAAAAGGGCTGTTCCTTTGTCCGGAATATGATTTTGCAGAGAAAGCGGCAGGAGCAGTATTCGGAGGAAATGCGGATTCTGTATGTGGCCATGACCCGCGCCAAGGAAAAGCTGATCATGGTAATGACCGCCGATAAGGGAGAGGAAGCTCTCCGGCGGATTTACACGCACAGTGGAATGGGGGAAACCCTTCCGTTTGTGGCCCTTCGGAATTGCCGCTGCCTGGGGGATTGGCTGCTCGCGTGTGTTCTGCGGCACCCGGATTCGGCCGGATGGCGCAGGCAGCTACATCTGGATAAGGGATATGTCCGCACGGAAGACGCGGGTTCCATGAAATTGTGTTGGCTGGCTCCTTTTGCGGAAAAAGAGGAAACAGCGGCCGGGGAGATATCCGATGCGGCGCCGGTGGCGGAGGATGTGGAAAAAATCGTTGAAAAGGTCCGGTACCGCTATCCCTATCAGGAGATGACGGGGACCGAGACAAAAGTGACCGCCTCTGAAATTGCCGCCCGGGATCAAAAGGAAAGGGAACCGGTCTTTCTCCGCCCGCACTTCCTCGCGAAGGAGAAAGGAACCGGTGCCGAGGCCGGAACGGCCGCCCATACCTATATGCAGTTTGCCGATTATCACGCGGCAGCGGAAGACCCGGTGGCAGAGGGAACCCGATTAGTCGAACAGGGGTTTCTGACAAACGAACAATTTACCCTGTTGGATTTTTCCTCGATCCGCGGATTTTTCGAAAGCCCCCTGGGAAAACGGATGCTGAGGGCCGGAAAACTGTGGCGTGAGTACCGGTTTGCAGCCCGCATCCCGGCCTCGCTGATTCATCCGGAGTTGTTGAGGGAAGAGGCAAGATCCAGCCAGATCCTGCTGCAGGGGGCGGTTGACTGCCTGTTTGAGGAGGAGGACGGGTTGGTTCTGGTCGATTACAAAACCGATCACCATGTTACACCGCAGCAGCTCTGGGAACGGTACCAAAAGCAGATTCAGCTGTATACCATCGCCCTGGAAAAAATCTTTGGCAAAAAGGTAAAAGAGCGGATGCTGTATTCCTTTTCCCTGCAGCGGCCCGTGTGGGACCCGGAAGAAATACCGGAAAACCGGTGAAAATTTTCCTTGTCCCGGTATTGACTTTCCGGGAGAACGCGCGTATAATCATTTAGGAAAACAAAGAAGGGCGAAATTCTCTCGTCCTCACCTGTGCAGTTCTGTCTGACACGGGTCAATAAGAAAGATCCTTTTCTTTTATGGGAAAAGAGTGTTCTTTTGCATTGACACGCGGGCAGAAACTGTCCGCGTTTTGTTTTTCTGTCAAGTAACAGAAACGTGTTTTGGAGGTGTTTGACCATTAGCACAAAGGAACTGCAGATCAATGAAGAGATCCGCGATAAAGAGGTGCGAGTGATTGATTCCGATGGCTCCCAGCTGGGCATTATGCCGGCCTCGCAGGCCCGCGAAAAAGCCTACGCCCGGAACCTGGATCTGGTAAAAATCGCGCCGCAGGCGCAGCCCCCGGTCTGCAAAATCATCGATTACGGCAAGTATCGTTTCGAACAGGCAAAACGGGAAAAGGAAGCGAAGAAGAACCAGAAGGTTGTCGAGATTAAGGAGATCCGTCTGTCGCTGAATATCGGCGAAAACGATTTCCAGACCAAGCTCAATCAGGCCATGAAGTTCCTGAAGAGCGGCAACAAGGTGAAGGCTTCCATCCGGTTCCGCGGCCGTGAGATGGGCCATCAGGATCAGGGCCATGTCATTATGACCCGCTTTGCAGAATCCTGTGCGGAAATCGCCAATGTGGAAAAGCCCGCAAAGCTGGAGGGACGAAACATGCTGATGTTCCTGGCCCCGAAACCCGTCAAATAATTATTAAGGAGGAGCAGTCATGCCCAAGATTAAATCGCACAGCGGCGCCAAAAAGCGCTTCAAGCTTTCGAAAAACGGTAAGGTGATGCGCGCCCACACCAACAAGCGCCATAAACTGAACAGCGCCATCAAGTCCACCAAGCGCAAGAGAAACCTGCGCAAGAACACGGTTGCCGATAAGACCAATGTCAAGGCAATCAAGATGATGATCCCCTACAAATAAGGGACAGTTTCGTAAAGTACGCTACGATTTGGAGGTAACATAGAATGGCACGTGTA
>JBJEQH010000203.1:0-7292 GCA_051881655.1 Candidatus Heritagella sp.
CCTATGAGGTATCCCTGGGGGCGGATGCAACGGCCGCTCACGAGGCGGAGGAATTGGCCGAGGCCATCGAAGAGGGCCGGAAAAAGACAACCTCCTGCTGCCCTGCCTTTGTGGAGATGATCGAAAAGCACTTCCCAAAATTGACCGGCCTGATTTCCCATACGGGATCCCCGATGGTGCTCACGGCGCGGTATCTCCACCGGGAGCACCCCGGTGCCAAGGTCGTCTTTATCGGGCCCTGCATGGCGAAAAAGCTGGAGATCCAGAAGGTGCAGGAGACGGCGGATCTGGTTCTCACCTTCGAGGAATTGGCCGCCATGTTCGATGCCAGAGAAATCGACCCGGCCAGGAAAGCCGAGCAGGAGCAGGACGGAAGCCTGGCCGGAAAGAACTTTGCGACCAGCGGCGGGGTGACGGCCTCGGTTCAGCAGGTGTTTAAAGAGCGCGGCATCGAACTGAAGGCCTCCTGCTTGCAGTGCAACGGGGCCCGCGAGTGCAAGAAAGCGCTGACGCTGCTGAATTTGGGGCGCCTTCCCGAGGATTTCCTGGAGGGGATGGCCTGCGAGGGGGGCTGTATTGCCGGCCCCGGCGGCGTGGAAAGCCCGGTGCGCGTGAAGAAGAATCGGGCCAAGCTTCTTGCCCAGGCGGACTCGCGCGGCGTGGTGGAAAACATCCAGCAGATTCACGATTATACCGATGTGAATATGGACGCCCGCTGAGGGAAAAATGGCAGATAGCCGTCGATTCGGAAAACGGATCGGCGGCTATTTTGGAAGGACAGGGAGGAGGCTTTTTCCATGTTTGGGGATTTGCACAACCATTCCCGGTATTCGGATGGATCGCTTTCGGTGCGGGAGCTGATGGCCGTGGCGGCCCGCCTGGGGCTGCCGGTGATCGCTCTGACCGACCACGATACCATGGCCGGGTGGGCGGAGGCGCTGGCCTGCGGAGAGGAAAAGGGGATCTGCGTGATTCCCGGTGTGGAATTTTCCACCCGTGACCCGGCAACCGGGCGGAAGGCTCATCTGTTGGTCTATGCCCCGGAAAAGCCGGAGCTGCTCCGTCCCTATTGCGAATGGATGGCGCAGGAAAGGCGCCGCAGCGCAGAGATTATGCTGAAAAAAATTATGGAAAAATACCCGATTGACCGGGATTTGGTCTTGCGCTGTGCCAATGGGTGTGTTACGATATTTAAACAGCATATTATGCTGGCGCTGATGGAGGCCGGGTATGCCGATCAGCTGTATGGCCCGCTTTTTCGTCAGTTGTTTGGGAAAGACGGAATGGCCCATGTGCCGGTCCGCTACCCCGATGTACACGAGGTGGCCCGCGCGGCCCGTGCGGCCGGCGGAACAATCGTGCTGGCCCATCCGGGGGAGTACCACAGCCTTCCGCTTTTGCGGGAGATGGCAAAAACGGGGGAAATCGACGGGGCTGAGTACTGGCACCCCCGGAATACCCCCCAGGATCAGGAGGAAATTGCCCGGGTGTGCGGGGAATACCACCTTCTGAAAACGGGCGGGACGGACTTTCACGGTTCCCATGGGGATCCCCGCTACCCGGTGGGGTCCTTTATTACACCGGAAAAGGAACTGCGTGCATTTTTGGATCATGTGCACCGGGATCATTCATAAAAGAAAGGAAGCAAACCGATTATGAAAACTGTATACAAAACCAAAGGGACCTGTTCGCGGCAGATTCTGGTCGATGTGGAAAACGGCATTGTGAATTCGGTGGAATTTGTGGGCGGATGCAGCGGAAATACCCAGGGCATCGCTTCGCTGGTAAAGGGCATGAAGGTCGAGGATGTGATTGCCCGCTGTGAGGGGATCCGCTGTGGCTTTAAGGATACCTCCTGCCCGGATCAGCTGGCCAAGGCGCTGCGCGAGAATCAGGCATAAAGAAGAGCAGATGGACGAAAGCCGACGGTGTACTGAGAAGTCAGGGCCGGAGGCTTTTTCTTTTAATTGTAAAGATATTTAACTTTACGAATTTGAGATTGAAAAGGGATTTCACTTTACGAGTTGGAGGGAGAATGGGCAATGATACGGATGGCAGGGATTGATTTTCACGGGGCAGAGATAGCGGTTCGGGAATCCTTTGCCCTTCAAACGGAACAAATCCCCCCGGTGCTTGCCCGTATGCGGGAACAAATCCCCTCGCTGCAGGGGTGCGTGGTGCTCTCCACCTGCAACCGGACGGAATGCTGGGTGGATGATGGAGGAGAAGCGGATCTGCCCCGGGCCTTTTGCCGTGCCCTGCAAAGGGAGGACGCGGGCCTGCTCACTTTATGGGAAGAAGAGGCGGCCGTTCCCCATCTTTTCAAAACGGCCTGCGGGCGCAATTCCCTTCTGCCCGGGGACGATCAGATTCTCTCTCAGGTGCGCCAGGCGGCGGAACTCTCCCGGGAAACCGGGTTTCTCAGTCCGGTTCTGGACCGTCTGTTCCGCCAGGCTGTCACCACCGCCAAGCGGATTAAAACCTCCTGTGCGGTACAGCGCGTCCCGGTTTCGGCCGCCTCTGCGGCGGTGGCGCTTCTGTCCTCCCGGGAGAACATAGCCGGGAAGCAATATCTGGTGATCGGAAACGGGAAAATCGGCCAGCTGGCTGCGGAGGAATTGCTAAGGAGCGGCGCGGCGGTGACCATGACGGTGCGCCAGTATCATCATGGCGAGGTGTGCATCCCGCGGGGGTGCCGGGCGGTTTTGTACGAAGAGCGCTATACCCGCATTCCGCTGATGGATGGGGTAATCAGCGCAACGGCCAGCCCGCATTACACCCTGACCGATGAAAAGCTCGCCCTGCTGCCCAAACCCTATACGTTTGTGGATCTGGCGGTTCCGCGGGATCTGGATCCCGCCATTGCGCGGCGGGAAAATGTGCGCCTCTATCATCTGGATGATCTGCGGGTTCCCGCCGCTCCCCCGGATCCCCAGGAGGAGGCTCTGCTGGCACAGGGGGAAAAGGAGTTCCTTTTGTGGCAGCGGCACCGCGGGGATTATTCGGTTCTGCAGCAGGTTGAAAAGGGTGCTTCCCGGGAGATCGTATGGCGGATGCGCGGGGAACAGGAGGAGCCGGATCCGCAGATCGAGTGGGCGGTCCGGAAAGCGGCCGAGAAGACCGTGGGAAAGCTGCTTCGGCAGATGCAGCAGCATCTTTCGGCGCAATGCTGGGAGGAATGCCTGCAGCTATGGCAGCGGGGGGACATGGACTGGCTGGGGGAGGCGGTTTGTGAACCGCCTGAAAAAAAGCCGCAGCCGGTGCTTTCCCGGGAAACAACGCGGTTTCCCCTGTTCCTCTCCCTGCAGGGGCAGCCGGTGCTGGTGGTCGGGGGCGGAAAAATTGCGGCGCGCCGTGTACAAACGCTGCTGCAGTGCGGCGCCTGTATCACGGTGGTAGCACCGAAAATTTGTTCGGAAATCCTCGGAGAAGAGGAAAAAGGAAATCTGCGGGTGCAGCGGCGCTGTTACCGGCCGGGGGAGGAGAGCGGCTATTGCCTGTGCACGGCGGTGACGAACGATCGTTCGGTAAACCGTCTGGTGGGTGAGAACTGCCGTAGCCAGGGGATTCCGGTCTCCGTGGCCGATAACCAAAACGAATGTTCGTTTTTCTTTCCGGCCCTGATCGCTGCCCCGCCGTATACAATTGGGCTTACCTCCGGCGGGGAGAATCACGGGGGACTGCGGGAGACGGCGGGGGCGCTGCGCCGCTGGATCAAGGAATATACAGGAGAAAATGATGATGAAAATCTGGAAAATCGGAACCCGGGAGAGCCGGCTGGCCATGGAGCAGACCGCCCTTGTTCTCCGGAGCATCCGGGAGAAAAAGCCGGAGATTCCCTTTGAGATCTGCGGGATCAAGACGACGGGGGATCGGATTCTGGACCGCCCGCTGGCCCAAATCGGTGGAAAAGGGCTGTTTATGAAGGAACTGGAGTACGCTCTGCTGGAGGGAAGCATCGACCTGGCCGTGCACAGCCTGAAGGACATGCCCATGCTCCTCCCTCAGGAGCTGCCTATTTTGGCCTACTCGGCCCGGGAGGACGAGCGGGATGTGCTGGTTCTCCGCCGGGGCCTGACGGCACTGCCGAAAGAACCTTTGTTCGGGTGCGGTTCTCTGCGCCGCCAAATGCAGCTGTATGACCTTTTTCCCGGCTGCCGGTGTGAGAGCGTCCGGGGAAATGTGATTACCCGGCTGCAAAAGCTGGATGAAGGAGAGTTTGATGCGCTGGTATTGGCGGCGGCCGGACTGAAGCGCCTGCACCGGGAGGACCGGATTTCCCGGTACTTTTCGGTGGAAGAGATGGTTCCGGCGGCCGGGCAGGGGATTCTGGCCGTGCAGGGACGGCAGCAGGAAGAATATCCCTTTTTGTCCGCGGTGGAGAATGCGGAGGCCCGGGATGCAGCTGTATGCGAACGGGCGTTCGTTTCCGCCCTGCAGGGCGGCTGCACGGCCCCGGTGGCGGCCCATGCGGCCATTGAGGGAGAAGATCTGGTGCTGACCGGGTTTTATGGAAAGGAACAGCCGGAACGGAATGTCCGCATGACAGCCCGGGGGCCCCGGACGCAGGCGGAGGAACTGGGTACCCGGCTTGCCCGGGAAGTGAGAAAGGCGGCCGGTTTATGAATCGAACAGGATGCGTCACACTGGTGGGGGCCGGTCCCGGCGACCTGCGCCTGCTCACCGCGGGGGGATGGCAGGCGCTTGCCCAGGCGGATGTGGTCTTATACGATCATCTGGTGGGCAGGGCGATTCTGGCGCTTTGCCCGGAAACCAGTGAAAAAATTCCGGTGGGGAAAGAGGCCGGAAATCACACCCTTCCCCAGGGGGAAATTCAGCGGCTCTTAGTGGAAAAAGCCCGGGAAGGAAAACGGGTGGTGCGCCTGAAGGGCGGCGATCCCTTTCTCTTTGGCCGCGGCGGGGAGGAGGCCGAAGCGCTGCGGGCCGCCGGGGTTCCCTACGAGGTGATTCCCGGGGTGACCTCGGCCTTTTCCGTACCGGCCTGTGCCGGAATTCCGGTGACGCACCGCGGGTGCAGTGCATCGGTGCACGTCTTTACGGCCCACCGGGAAAAAGAGGGGAGGGATCCCCTGAATTACGCCCAACTGGCCGTGCTGCCCGGTACTCTGGTTTTCCTGATGGGAGTGCATGCGGTTTCCGCGATCTGTCAGGGTCTGCTGACGGCCGGAATGGAGGGGAGTACGCCCGCGGCCATCATCGAAAAAGGGACCGTCGCCGGGGAGAGGGTGCTGACGGCCCCCCTGCGGGAGCTGGGGGAAAAAGCGGAGAGGGAAAAAATCGGAACCCCTGGTATCCTGTTGGTGGGAGAGGTCTGCGCCCTGCGGGATTCACTCTCCTGGCGGGAGCAGCTGCCGCTGTATAACAAACGTCTGTTCGTAACGCGTCCCCGCAGCCGCAGCGCCGCTTTGGCCGGGCCGCTGCGGGAATTGGGGGCCGAAGTGATCGAAATTCCCGCGATTTCTCTCTCTCCCCGTTCCGGGCTGGACGAGCTGTGGGGGATTTTGGAGGAGAACGCCTTTGACCGGATGGTGTTTACCAGCCCATCGGGCGTGGAGATGTTTTTGGATGCCCTGCGGGAAAAGCGAATGGATGTTCGATCTTTGGCGGGGAAGAAAATCGCCGTGATCGGCCCCGCCACCGCCCGAAAGCTGGAGGAACGGGGGCTGTTTGCGGACTGCATGCCGACGCGGTACGATACCCAGGCGCTGGCGGACCTCTTGATCGAAAGGGCCCCCGGTGACCGGATCCTGCTGCTCCGATCGGCGCAGGGGAACCCGGAGCTGTTCGGCCGGCTGCAGCAGGCGGGCGTCCGTGTCCGGGATATTCCGCTGTATGATACAAAATGGGAAAACGAACAATCGTTCTTCTCCAGGCTGCTGGCTGATTGCCTGAAGGGGGAAGAAAACGAGTACGTGCTGTTCACTTCGGCCAGTACGGTGCGGGGGTTCTGCCGGATGCTGCCGCCCGGGTTTGATCCCGCCCGCATTCAGGCGGTCTGTATCGGGGAACCCACGGCCAAAGCGGCCCGGGAGAAGAACATGAAGGTGTTTGTGGCCGAGAAGGCGACCGGGGAATCCATGGTGGCCCGCTGTCTGGAACTTGCCCATCCGAAAAGGATGGCCTCGGAAAAAAGAAAGGAAGAAAACTGAAATGGAAATGATTCAGCGCCCGCGCCGGCTTCGCCGGAATCCGGTGATCCGCTCTATGGTACGCGAGACCCGTGTCAGCCCCGATTCGCTGATTTATCCCCTGTTTGTCTGCGAGGGGGAGGGCATTCGCCATGAGATCCCGTCGCTCCCCGGGCAGTACCATTACAGCGTGGATACCCTGCAGAAAGCGGCGGAGGAAACACTGCAGGCCGGGGTGCACGCCATTATGCTGTTCGGCCTGCCCGGAGAAAAGGATGAAAAGGGCAGCGGCGCCTATGCGGAAAACGGGGTGATCCAGCGGGCTGTGCGGGAACTGAAAAAGAATTTTCCCGAGCTGTTTGTGATCACCGATGTCTGCCTGTGCGAGTATACCTCCCATGGCCACTGCGGAATGCTCCGCGGCTGTGAGGTGGATAACGACGCTACCCTGCCGCTGCTTGCCAAAACGGCCCTTTCCCATGTGCAGGCGGGCGCGGATATGGTGGCGCCCTCCGATATGATGGATGGGCGCGTGGCCGCCATCCGCCGCACACTGGATCAGAACGGATATACCGATATCCCGATTCTGTCCTATGCGGTCAAATACGCCTCGTCCTTCTACGGGCCTTTCCGCGAGGCCGCCGGATCGGCCCCGGCGTTCGGCGACCGGAAAAGCTATCAGATGGATTTCCACAACCGCCGGGAAGCTCTGCGGGAAGCGGCCCTCGATGTGGAAGAGGGCGCCGATATCCTGATAGTGAAGCCCGCCATGAGCTATCTCGATATCGTCCGGGAGTGCCGGGATGCCTTTTCGCTTCCCATTGCGGCGTACAGCGTCAGCGGGGAGTATGCGATGATCAAGGCCGCCGCCGCCAGGGGATGGATTGACGAGGAAAAGATTGTGTGTGAAGCGGCGGCCGGGGTTTTCCGGGCGGGCGCCTCAATTTTGGAGACGTACTATGCCAAAGAACTGGCGCAGTTTATGAAAGAAGGAAGAATCGGATGAAAACAGACCGTTCCCGGGAACTCTTTGCCCGGGCCCAGCAGGTAATTCCCGGCGGGGTGAACAGCCCGGTGCGCGCATTCGGGCCGGTGGGGGGAACTCCGCGGATGATCGTCTCGGCCCATGGGAGCCAATTGACC
>JBJEQH010000204.1:0-7194 GCA_051881655.1 Candidatus Heritagella sp.
GAATTTAATCACCTTGCACAGATCCTGCTTTCCGATCGGCACGGCGGCCAGACGGAGCAGACCGCCCAGCTCTTCTTCTTTTTCGCACAGCACGACCTCATGCCCGCGCTTTTTGGCCACATAAGCGGCCTCCATACCGGCCGGACCACCGCCGATCACCAGCACCTTTTTCTTTTCTCTGGCCGGGGCAATCTCGTTGGACTGCACCGAGGGATTGACGGTACAGGCGATGGGCTTTCCGAACATGATCCCGGTCAGGCAGCGGCCGCAGCCGATGCAGGGGCGGATGTCCTCCGGGGTGCCCGCCATGGCCTTGTTGGCAAATTCGCTGTCGCACAGATTGGGGCGCCCGATCATGCAGATATCGGTTTTTCCGTTGGCAATCAGCTCCTCGGCAATCCACGGCTCGTTAATCCGGGCCACCGTGGAGACGGGAATGTGCAGGTGCCGGCGGATTTCCTCCGAGGCATGGGCGTGGGGGGCGGGAGACGTGCCCGGCGCGGGCATGGAGCTGCCGCGCTTGATGGTGTTGCCGCCGGACACATGGATGAAGTCGACCCCGGCCTTTTCCAACTGCTTGGAGACATAGATCATGTCGTTCAGCGTCAGGCCGCCGTCGCTGTACTCATCACCGGAGATACGCACGTCGATGAGGAAATCCCTGCCGCAGGTTTTGCGGATTTCCGCGATGACCTCCAGGGTCAGGCGCAGGCGCCCATTGATGTCACCGCCGTATTCATCGGTGCGCTTGTTGTAAAGCGGGGTTAAAAAGCCGCCCAGTAATCCGTGGGCATGGGCCGCCTGGATCTCCACACCGTCGCCGCCGGCGATCTGGAAGCGCCGGGCCGCCTGGCCGAACTGCTGCACGATGGTGTGCAGCTCCTCCACGGTGACGGGACGGGGCGCCGAGCGGGCGTAGTACGGCCCCACGTTGGAGGGGGCGATCAGCTGCGGCGTTCCGGGAATGGGGAAGGCCATATAGGCCGGGTGGAACAACTGGGAGAGAATTTTGCAGTCGTACTGATGAACGGCATCCACCAGCTTTTTCCATCCGGGAATGTAGGAATCGTCATAGATGGACATGTCCCCCGGCAGATAGGTGTACACCGGCTCTACCGTGGTGACCTCGGTGATGATAAGGCCCACACCGCCCTTGGCGCGGTTGGAGTAATGCTCGACCAGCGCATCGGTGACATATCCCTTATCGGCGAGATTGGTGGAAAGCGGCGGCATAAAAATCCGGTTTTTCACCGTCGTGTTTCCGATTTTGATGGGGCTGAACAGATGAGGATATTGGTTCATAGAGGTGCCTCGCTTTCCTGTTTTCTTTCTTAATTCAATAATATCGGGGAAAGGGGTGAAATAGTTATCATTTTTTGATACAATACTATCAAAAACAGACTTGCAATTTTCAGGGAATTTATGCCGGACCATGGGGGAGGAGATAAAATGGTACCACGATACAGCCTGCAGAGCGGCACGGTAAAGGCGGGGGAATCCCATACGTTCCGCTCGGGCAGAAGCTATCTGATGATCCTGCTGACAAACGGGAGCGGTTATATGGTGATCGGTGACACAAAATACACCTGTACCACCACAGAGATGATTCTGTTAAAGCCGCGCACTGCGCAGACGCTGTTTACCGCCGGGCCGCATGGTTCCTGTGCTTTTTGGGCGGTGCGGGTTTCGCCGGAGGCCCTGGCTTTTTATTCCGACGAGACCTGCAACCTTGTGGAAAAATACTCGTTTGTCCCCTATCAGACGGCCATCATCCACGGGGGAGTCAATGCGGTGACCACGCTGAAGAGCCTGTTGTCCCGGCTTTCCACCCTGGGGCAGGAGGAGCAGAAGCTGGGGCTCTCCCTTTATCAGAACAGCCTGCTGTCCCTGTTCCTGGTTCTGTTTCTCCGGTCCTGCGCACAGAGCGATCAGGTGCGCAGGAAACAGAAAGCGAAGAATCTTCCCATGGACGATGTGTTCCGCTTTATTCATGGTCATCTGGCAGAGGACCTGTCCCTGCAGCGGCTGGAAAAGGAATTTTATGTCTCGGGCGAGCACATCTCCCGGATGTTCAAAAAGACCGCCGGAATTTCCCTTCACGCTTACATCACAAAAGCACGGATTGATTTGAGCAAAAAATATATCCTGCAGGGCGATCCCATCAAGGAGATTTTCAGCCGGTGCGGTTTTGGAAGCTACAATCATTTTTTTAAGGCCTTCAAAAAAGAGTGCGGTATGACGCCGAAGGAATACTTCGGGCAGACCTCGGATATCATCCGATCGGTATAGGGCGGTTGTTTTGGCAGGACATAAAGCCGCCGTAATCAATTCAGGAGAAGGAAAAAGGAGGGCCTTTCTTCGGAAAAATGCCGGTATTTTGTAAAGGGAATTTTATGGGACAGGTTGGCGGGTAGAATGATTTCAGAAACCCGGATTTTCCCGGCGGTACGGATAAAGTCGGGGGGGGAACACGGGTTTCCCGGCAAAAAGCAGAGAGAACGGATGAATGTCTATGCCTGTTTATCAAGGAGGAATGGATTATGTCCATACAATGTCACAAAACGATAAACTGTCCGCAATGTGGGGAAGTGAATGAAATCATCCTTTGGCAGAGTCTGAACGGTGACCTGAATCCGGAGGCAAAACGGCAGCTGCTGGACGGTAATCTGTTCCGGTTCCGGTGTTGTCAGTGCGGATACCAGGGCCATGTGGATTATGCGATTCTCTACCACGATATGGCCCATAAGGGGATGATCTACTATGTGGCTGAAGACGCTGTGGCAGAGACTCGGGAGATGATTGCCCGGGCGGAGAAGAGAGCGGCGCTGGATATGTCCGATTATACAAAGAGAATTGTCACCAGCCAGAATGCTCTGCGGGAAAAGGCGATTCTTCTGGAATACGGGCTGGATGACCGCGTAATTGAAGTGATCAAGCTGCTTTATTTCGCCAGCGCCTGTCAGAAGTTCCCGGATGCCTCGATTCAGGGGGTGTTCTTTTTAGTGGCAGAGGGGAAATACATACTGGATTTTGTGGGCGATAAGCCCCTATGCGCCCAGGTACCGGCTGAACTGTATATGCAAATGAGAGAGGACTGCGCCGCAAAACTGGAGGCTGGCGGCGATGAAAATGTAATCGATATGAACTGGGCCAGAAAATTTATGAGGAGGGAGAGACAGGCAGCCGCAGAGAGTGGTCTGTGATCCGGGAAAATGAAATCCGAAGAGAAGGGAAAAGCCTGCATTTGCCGAACCATTTCTGCGGGGAATAAATTGGGCGGTGCAGAGATCTTTTCCTTGCTTTTCACAGCGGTGGATCGTAAGATAAAAGCAGAAAAAGCGGCCATAGGCTATGCAAAAGGGAGAGAATTTTGATGGAATGGGGAATGCCCACGCTGATTGAGACCGATACGCTGGAGGAGTGCGCCGCTTTATGCAAAGAGCTGGGGCTGCACTTTATCGAACTGAATATGAATTTGCCCCAATACCAGGCGGGGGCGGTTGATGTGGCGCGCTGCCGGGCCATCGCGGAGAAAACCGGCCTTTTCTATACGATCCACCTGGACGAAAACCTGAACGTCAGTGATTTTAATCCCCATGTGGCCCAGGCGTACCGGCGCACCGTGGAGGAAACGGTGGCGCTGGCCAAGGAGCTGGGCGTCCTGCTTTTGAATATGCATCTGTCCCGTGGGGTGTATTTTACGCTGCCCGACCGGCGGGTTTATCTTTTTTCGGCGTACCGGGAAACGTACCTGCAGAGTATGACGGATTTCCGGCAATTGTGTGAAGAGGCCATTGGGGATTCGGGGATCAAAATCTGCATCGAAAACAGCGACGGGTTTACGGACTTTCAAAAAGAGGCATTGCGTCTGCTTCTGCCGTCGCCGGTATTCGGGCTGACCTTCGATGTGGGGCACAACCACAGCTGCGGCGGGATGGATGAGCCGTACATACGGGAGCAGAAGGAAAAGCTGTATCATATGCATCTGCACGACGCGCAGGGCGGGAAAAACCACCTGGCCCTGGGGGAAGGGGTACTGGATATCCCCGGGTACCTGGCACTGGCAAAGGAGCGGCACTGCCGGGTGGTGCTGGAGACCAAAACCATCGCGGGGCTGAGGCAGTCGGTGCGCTGGCTCTCCGATCAAAACCCGGAAGATTTCCGGTGAAAAAGGCCGCGGGGCTGTGCGTGGGGTTGCACGGCTCCGCGGCCTTTTCCGTTTTATGACAAATCGGAGGGAAGAATGTTGACCGGCGGTCGGCAGGCGTGATTTTCACAGACATAATAGGTGGTCTTCCCGTTTACAAGGGGGTACTCCCGGCTCTCCGGTACGATCTGCACATCGCAGAGAAGCGGCAGATTGCACAGCAGGTCCGGCGGCAGCTCCCGGGGAAAGGTACCGGCGCCTTTCATCACCACCGTGATGTGCGGCGGAGGATTCTCCCACAGCAGCAGGGAGAGCAGAAACAGGCCATGGCCGATGGGATACTCCCGCGCCGCGGGCGACAAAAAGGCGCGCTGCTTTTGGAACAGAACCCTGTACTCGTCCTTTCCGGTCAACTGGTACAGCCGCACCAGGTTGTACGCCATGGCGGAATTCCCGCTGGGAATGGCCCCGTCATAGGTCTCCTTCGGGTTGAGGAAAAGCTCCTCACTGCCCGCGGGGCACAGGAAAAAGCCGCCCCCTCCCGGTCGGCAAACCGCTCCACGGTCTCCCGGCACAGCGCTTCCGCTTTTTGCAGGATTTCCCGATCCAGTGTGGAGGCGCACAGCTCCAGAAGGGCCGTGATGGAAAAGGCGTAATCATCCAGAAACGCGCGGTCCGACCGCTCCCCCTCACGGAAGCTGGTGAAAAGCCGGGAACCCTGCTGCAGGTTTTCCTCCAGGAACCGCTGGGCCCGGCAGGCGGCCCGCCGGTACTCCTCCTTTTTGGAAACCCGGTGCAGCATGCACAGGGCGGCAATCATCAGCGAGTTCCACGACCGGAGAATCTTGTCATCGAGCGAAAGGGGAAAGCGGTTTTTTCGGTAGCGGTACAGGCACTGCCGCTCCTCCTCAAAGGCATCGGGGGGATCCTGCTCCCCGCTTTTCAGCCGGTTGGGAATATTCTTCCCCATAAAGTTGCCGCTGTCGGTGATATCAAAGGCCCGGGCAAACCGCTTGCCCTTTTCCTCTCCCAGAACCGCCCGGATTTCCCCGGGGGTGAAGGTGTAGTATTTCCCCTCGTCGCCCTCGCTGTCGGCATCCTGTGCACTGTAAAAGCCGCCGCCGGGGGCCGTCATCTCCCGCAGGACATACTCCGCCGTCTGTTCGGCGGTGTCCAGGAAAAACGGGTCCTCCGTCAGGCGGAAGGCCGCCGCATACGCCATAATCAGCAGGGCGTTGTCATACAGCATTTTCTCAAAATGGGGGACGAGAAAGCGATGGTCGGTGGAATACCGGGAAAAGCCGTAGCCGATCTGATCGAAAAGGCCGCCGCGGCGCATTTGCCGCAGAGTTTTCGCCGCCATTTGGAGCGGGGCATTCTCCCCGCTGATTTTGGCATACAGCAGCAGGAACAGAAGATTGTGGGGGGTGGGAAATTTGGGCGCCGGACCGAACCCGCCGTTTTCCCTGTCGAACAGCCGGGTCAGCATGGATACGGCAGTTTTGGGCAGGTTCTCCTCCTCCCTGCCCGCAGGGGCCGGAGAGGCCGCCGCTTTTTTCATCTGCTCCACCAGTTCCCCGGCCGAGCGGAACAGGGCGTTGCGGTCGTGCTCCCATTGGCGGACGATTGCGGTCAGCAGCTCGAGAAAGCCGGGGGTACCGTACTGCGAATGCACCGGAAAATAGGTGCCCGCAAAAAACGGCTGTTTCTCCCATGTCATGAAAACACTCAGCGGCCAGCCGCCGCTGCCCGTAAACGCCTGGCACACCGCCATATACACGCTGTCGATATCCGGCCGCTCTTCCCGGTCCACCTTGATGGAAATAAAGTGGTCGTTTAAAAACCGGGCGGTGCGGCTGTCCTCAAAACTCTCGTGGGCCATTACATGGCACCAGTGGCAGGTGCTGTACCCGATGCTGAGGAAAACCGGCTTGTCCTGGGACTTTGCCTGCAAAAACGCCTCTTCGCACCACGGGTACCAGTCCACGGGGTTTTCCGCGTGCTGCAGCAGATAGGGGCTCGACTGCCCCTTCAAATGGTTGCTCATGGGAGCTCTCCTTTCTTTTTTCTCTGCCCCCAGTATATCCCTTTTTTCATTCGAAATGCTATGGAAAAAGGAGAAAGGGGCGACGTAGGTGCTGCCAAAAGAATTTTTTAAGGGATGGTATTTTAAATGCTGCGGCCCGCAGGGAACCGTGGCGCTGATTCCGGCGGTTCACCGGGACGGCCGGGGCGAGACGGCCTCGTTGCAGATTCTCACCGAGGGGGCGGCGTATTCCCATAAGGCGGCGGTTCCGCCGGACGGAGGGCGGACGCTGCCGGTCAAAATGGGGGACTGCTTCTTTTCCCGCAAAGGAATCCGCCTTCAGATTCAGGAGGAGGGGCTGTGTGCCCGGGGGACGCTTCACTTTCGGGAGCTAACGCCCCTGCGGTATCCGATTATGGGGCCGTTCCGCTTTGTTCCGTTTCTGCCGTGCTGTCATCAGGTTTACAGCATGCACCACCGGGTGGACGGGGAGATCACGGTCAACGGACAGCGGTTTTCCTTCCGGAACGGACAGGGTTATATGGAGGGGGACAGCGGCCGGTCCTTTCCCCGGCGGTATATCTGGACCCAGAGCTTTTTGAAAAGCGGTTCGCTGATGCTGGCGGTGGCCGATGTGCCCATGCCGGGGGGATGCCTGACCGGGGTGATCGGGGTCATCCGGCTCAATGGGAAGGAGTACCGCCTGGCCACCTATCTGGGAGCCACAGCCGTGCGGACCGATTATCCCACCGTGATGGTCCGTCAGGGTAGGTACCGGTTTTGTGCCACCCTGCTGAAGGAGCGCGCCCAGCCCCTTTTGGCGCCGGTAAACGGGCGGATGAACCGCACCATCTGCGAGAGTGCCGCCTGCCGGGCGCACTATGTGTTCTCCCGTGGGGGGAAGGTGCTGTGGGAGGAGACCAGCGACCGGGCCAGCTTTGAGTTCGAGTATCCGGGACAGCCGTCATCTGCCCCAAAAATCTAATCGGCCCCCTGTTTTTCCGGCGGAAACGGAAAATTC
>JBJEQH010000205.1:0-7148 GCA_051881655.1 Candidatus Heritagella sp.
CACTGAAGGAGCTTGTCGGCCCCTTCCCGGTAGATTTCCCGCTGATAAATCTCGATAAAGCGATCACGGGTTGCCTCTACGTCGATCATTTTTTCCCTCCTCCATCAAATCACCTGGATCGTCTTCCATTTCCCACGATGGAAGCGGATGACAAACACCAGAATACGGAACAGCCAGTCAACCACCATGGCAATCCAAACCCCCAGGGCCCCCCACCCCAGCTGAATGCCCAGAATCACACTGAGCAGGATGCGGAAGGTAAACATGGAAAAGATGGAAACCACCATGGTAAAGCGCACATCCCCCGCCGCACGAAGGGCATTGGGCAATGTGAATGAAAGGGGCCACAGGAGCGGGGCCAGGCCATTGTGAATCCAAATGAGGAGAACCGCCAGCTGATAGGCTTCCTGAGAAAGGGAGTAAAGCCCCAGAATCGGATGCAGACAGGACAGCAGCACCACATTGGTCAGAAAAATGGATCCAATGGCGATTTTGAGCAGTTTATGGGTATAATACGCGGCCTGCCGGGAATCTCCGGCCCCCATGCAGCGCCCTACCACCGTAATCATTGCGAGGTTGATGGCCTGCCCTGCAATAATCCCCATGGAATCCAGGGAATTGGCAACGGCGTTTGCCGCAATCTGCTCGGTACCAAAATTGGAAATAATGGAAACTACCAGGACCCTTCCCAACTGGAAGATCCCATTTTCCACCCCGCTGGGAATGGCAATAAAGAGGATCCGCCGGATCAGTGCCCCTTTCCAGCAAAAAACAAGCCGCCAATCCACAAAAACCGGAAGATGCCGGTCCTTTACCAGAACAAGCATCACCACAGCCGCCAGCGCACGGGAGCCAAAAGAGGCCCAGGCGGCCCCTGCGGCGCCCATCCCGAACCCAAAAATCAAAACTGCATTCCCCGCCACATTGCACAGGTTCATTCCCACCGACACCAGCATGGAGATTTTGGAATTGCCAAACGAGCGAAAAATCGCGGCACAGGCATTAAAAACCGCCAAAAACGGATAGCTGTAGGCGGATATCTGCAGGTAAATCAGGGCATTCTCCATCACATCCGGCGCCACGGTCCCATACAAGAGGGACAAAAGCGGACGTTGAAACAGCAGAACCACCCCGGTAATCCCCACGGAAATCAGAACGGTGATCATCACAAGCTGGGAAGCGGATTGGCAGGCGCTCTCCTTTTCCCGCCGTCCTATGTACTGGGAGAGGATCACGGCGCCGCCCGTTGCGATGGCGGCAAAAATATTGATTAAGAGCGTGTTGATCATATCCACCAGCGAGACCCCGGACATGGCCGCCTCGCCGGCATAGGAGATCATCATGGTATCCGCCATCCCCACCGAAATGGAGAGGATCTGCTCGATAATCAGCGGGAAGATCAGGGCCCGCAGCTGGGCGGGGGTGAACAGCTTGTCCCTCTCCCCGATCGCCTCCGCTTTTCTCCGGCCTGCGATTCGATTCATGATTCCTTTTCCCCTCTCTGTGTAAAAACAAGCGCCTGCCCCTCATGCACGGTGATGGACGCCCTCTCCCCGGTCATGCAATTGCTGACCCCCATCGCATCCGCCAACGTCAGCACCGTGTGATGGGTTTCGTAATAAAGGCCGGTGTAAGAAACCGTACAGGAGAGACAGCCAAAGGGAAAAACCGAAACCAGCTCACCCTTTTTCCCCTCCAGGCCATAGGTTCCCGGCAAAAAATACCGGACGGCTGTCCGGCCATCCGTGAGGATTCCCTGAGCGCCGTGCTCTGCCAAATACCGCAGCACGCAGAAATTGGCCATGGAATGATCCAGCCGCTCGCCGCCCAGGCCGCCCAATAAAAGAAAAGAGCGATACCCATGCTGCAGCCCCACTTTTACGGCATGCAGCATATCCGTATCGTCCTTTTCCACGGGAAGACAAATCACACCCTCCCCGTCCGGGATCTCCCCCTGAAGGGAATCAAAATCCCCCAAAATCAAATGGGGGGTAACACCCAGACGCCGGGCCGTATCCAGGCCTCCGTCCGCACAGATGAGAAAATCCCCCCGTTCGGATGCCTGAAGCAGGAGGCGGCTGTCCCCCAACGGCGCCGCCCCGATAATGGTGCAATACGTTACTTCCTGTTCCATTCTTTCAGATCCTTTACCTCATGGTACATCGCCTTATAGCTCTCATGGCGCGATACGGGGATTTTTCCCTCCTGAACGGCCTGCAGAACGGCGCAGCCCTTTTCCACCGTATGGGAGCAGGAGGTAAAGCGGCACTGTTCCAGATACGGGACAAATTCCCGGAAGCACCGGGGCAATTCTTCCTTTCGAATCACCTGGAACCGCTCGATATCCAGCGTGGAGAACCCGGGGGTATCCGCGACCAGGCCGCCATCCGGCAATTCATACAGTTCCACATGCCGGGTGGTATGCCGACCCCGCCCCAGCTTCTGGCTGATCTCGCCGGTGGAAAGACCCAGGCGGCTGTCCACGCGGTTCAGGATCGAGGATTTCCCCACCCCGCTGTTTCCGGTAAAGGCCGAGATTTTCCCCCGCAGCATGGCGCGGATCTCCGAAATCCCCTCTCCGTTTTGGGCCGAAGCCTGAATGCAGGCGATCCCCGCTTTGCGGTAGACCTCTGCCAGTTCCCCGCCGCTCTCCAAATCCGTCTTGTTCAAAATCAACACCGGCTCAATCCCATGGTACTCCGCCGCCGCAATCGTTTTGTCAATAATCAGCGGATTGGGCTGCGGATCCTGCAGGGAAGCGACGATAAACAGCTGGTCGATATTGGAAACCGGCGGACGCACCAGAAAATTCTTCCGCGGAAGAATCTCGGTGATCGTCGCCTTGCCCGGTTCCCTCTCCGGTTCGATCATCACCCGGTCGCCGATCAGAGGGGTGATCCCCTTTTTGCGGAACACCCCTCTGGCCCGGCATTCATAGACACTCTCCCGGCACCGGACGTAATAGAACCCGCCGATGCCCTTAAACAGCAATCCTTCCATCAGTCCGTCGTAATCCCCGTGCTTCCTTCGCCGCCCTCTTCGGACGATTCGGGCTCATCCGGCTCGGGGGTATCCGGTACAAAGGTATTCTGCGCGGTCTGCTTGGCGGTTCCCTGGTCAAAATTCACCGTGAACACCGCATACTCCTGGTCATTCAGCCGGATCACCAGCTGTTTCTGTCCGGAACTTCCCTCAAAGGACAGGGTGTACAGATCATTGAGGCTGGGATTGACCGTATTCATCTCGTACAAACTGCCATCCAGATAGGCCTTCAGCTCGATATCCTGATTGACGCCGCTGGGCAGATGAACAATGACATCCACGGTCCTCACCGAGGACTTGCCGGAGCTGACGGTAATCGTGACCGTGGCGCCTTTTTCCACCTTCACGCCCGGCAGCGGATCCGAGGACAGCACGGTACCGGCCGGCTGTGCGCTGTCGTCCCGCTTTTTCACTTCGCCCACGACCAGCCCCGCGGCCGTGATCATCGACTCGGCCTCAGACTGGGACCGCCCCAGAATCTCCGGTACTTCCACCTGCTGAGAAGCAGGGCCGCTGCTCACATACACCTTTACGGTGGTGCCGCTGGGAACCTTCTGCCCTTCGGCGGGATCGGTCCGAATCACATAACCGGCGGCGGTCTGTTCATCCGCCACGGTGATAATGCTGGGGATCAGGCCTTTTCCAACCAGAACTTCGTTGGCCTTGCTCTGCTCATACCCGCTGACCGGCGGAATCTCCGTTTCCTCGCCTGCCCCGTTGATGGTCAGGGTGATTTCCTTGCCCTTTTTCACCATGATCCCCGAGGCGGGATTCTGCTTTAATACCACACCGGATTCCTGCTCGGGATCGTTCCCCGACTGAATCACAAAGGTAAAATCGGAGTACTCCTCATTATCCAGGATTTCGGTTTGATAGACCTTGCCGATAAAATTGGGAACCTTCACTTCGTCGTCCACCACCTCAGCCGGTTCGCTGAAAGAGCGGATCAGGGCCGAAACCCCCAGGTACCCGAGGAAGAGAATCAGGGCAGCCAGGATTCCGCCCACGATCATCTTGACCTTCTGGCGCTGGCGGCGGCCTTTCATATCCTCTTCGACGTATTCGTAATGATCGTTATACGAAACCGAGCCCGTATTGCCGCGCACCGTATTGATCGCATCCACATATTTGGTGGGCTTATCATCCACAAAATACTTGTACTCGAAAACAATGCTGGGATTGCGGCGGAATTCCTCGATATCGCGCAGCATCTCGGCGGCCGACTGATAGCGCTGGTTCACATTCTTCTGCATGGCGCGCAGCGTGATTTCCTCCAGCCCCTCCGGGATATCCGGATTGATCTCGTGCGGAGGCTTCGGGGTGCTCTGCAGCTGCATAATCGCCACGGAAACCGCATTGTCCGCCTCAAAGGGCAGCTGGCCGGTGATCATCTCGTACAGCATCACACCGACCGAATAGATATCCGCCCGCTCATCGGTAAAATCGCCGCGGGCCTGCTCCGGAGCAATGTAGTGCACCGAGCCAATGGCCTTGTCGGTCATGGTGCGGGTCTCGTTCCGGGCAAACCGCGCAATGCCGAAATCGGTCACCTTAATGGTTCCGTCCTGCAGCAGCATGATGTTCTGGGGCTTGATGTCCCGGTGGACAATGCCCTTTTCATGGGCATGCTGCAGCGCGCGCAGAATCTGCACCGTAAAATGAATGGCCTCTTTCCAGCGCACCTCGGTCTGCTGATCCAGGTACTCTTTCAGCGTGATCCCATCAATATATTCCATCACAATATACTGAATCCGGTCACCGAAGCTCACATCGTACACTTTCACAATATTGGGATGGGAGAGCACCGCAATCGCTTTGGACTCGTTGCGGAACCGGCGGCAGAATTCCTCGTTGTGCAGGAATTCATCCTTCAGAATTTTAATGGCAACCATGCGGTCATCAATCGTGTCATAGGCACGGTACACCATGGCCATGCCGCCCACTCCCAGCAGCTCGTGAATTTCATACCGGCCATCCAGGCGTTTTCCCGTATATTTATCCATTACGCTTCACCTCCGTTTTCAATCAGGGCAACGGTCACGTTATCGCCGCCCCCGCCCGAAAGGGCATCGGCAATCAGCTGATTCAGCAGCGCTTCCCCACGGCTCTCCCGCATACGGGCCGCAATCGCTTCTTCTGCCGTAAAGTTCGTCAGGCCATCGGTGCAGAACAGAAGGGTGTCCCCCGGGTGGAAATCCAGGAAATCCACGTCCACATCCACCATTTCCTGCACGCCCACGGCCCGGGTAATCACATTGCGGTGCGGATGGCTGCGCGCCTCCTCCTCCGTGATATCCCCGCGGTCCAGCAGCTCCTGCACAATGGAGTGGTCGGTGGTCAACCGGGTCAGTACTCCGCCGGAAAAACAGTAGGCCCGGCTGTCACCCACATGGACCACACAGGCCCGGTTCCCCTTGGCGATGGCCCCCACCACGGTGGTCCCCATCCCGGCCAGCTCCTCTTTTTCCCGTGCCATGGCAAAAACCCGAGCGTTGGCACTGTACACACAGGAGAGCAGCAGATTTTTGATTCCCTTTTCGCTCTCCTGCGGATCATACCGTTCGGTCAGCTGGCGGCTGATCTCCTCCAAAGCAACCGTACTGGCCACATTGCCGCCGTTTGCGCCCCCCATTCCGTCGCAAACCAGGGCCCATACGGCGCCATCCGAAAAGGCACCGCTCTGGCAGGCATCCTGATTGGATGCACGCACAAGACCGATGTCACTTTTACATAGCGTTTTCATTGGCTGCCTCCTTCTCATACCGTCTGCGCAGCTGGCCGCAGCTTGCATCAATATCCGAACCCAGGGTCCGGCGCACGGTCGCGGTAATTCCATACTGCTGCAGGATATGAATAAAACTTTGCTGTCGCTCGATCGAGCTTTTATGATAACCGGCGCCTGTCACATCGTTAACCGGAATCAGATTAACGTGGCACAGCATTCCATGCAGCTTCTGCCCCAGCTCCCTGGCACAGGCATCGCTGTCATTTACGCCGCGAATCATGGCATATTCAAAGGATATACGGCGGTGGGTCGCCTGCGCATAGAAACGGCAGGCTTTCAAAAGGGACTCCACATTCCATTTTTTGTTCACCGGCATGGTCTGGCTGCGAATGGCATCATTGGGGGCGTGCAGCGACACCGACAGGGTCAGCTGCAGCTTCTCTTCTGCCAGCCGGTAAATTTTATCGACCAGGCCGCAGGTGGACAGCGAAATGTGGCGCATCCCGATATTCATGCCCTGTTCGCTGGAGACCAGGCGCAGAAAGCGCAGAACGGCATCGTAATTATCCAGCGGCTCTCCCATGCCCATCAGGACAATGTTGGAAACCGGCAGCCCGGTCTCCTTTTCCGCGGACTGCACCTGCGAGAGCATCTCGGAGGGCGCCAGACTGCGGGAAAACCCGCTTCGCCCGGTGGCACAGAAGGTACACCCCATTTTACACCCAACCTGGGTGGAAATGCAAATACTGTTGCCATGATGGTACTGCATGAATACCGCTTCCACAAACTCCCCGTCGTGCAGCCGGTACAAAAACTTCACCGTGCCATCCAGCTGCGAGCGCTGCACCCGCACCGCCTGGGCCGAATAGATGGCATATTTCTCATCCAGCTGCTGCCGCAGGGAGAGGGAGAGATCGGACATCTGCGAAAAATCCGTCACGGCCCGGGCGTGCAGCCAGCGATAAACCTGACCGGCCCGGAACTTCGGCAGCCCGTCTTCCGTCAGCGCCTTCTCAAGCTCCGGCAGGGTCATGGACTTGATATCGATCTTCTCGCTCATTCTTCCTCCTTTTTCCCCTCTTCCCGGCTGCGCTGCAGTTTGGCCACAAAAAAGCCATCCCCGCCAAACGCATTCTCCGGTGTGAGGGTCCGGCACCAGTCCGGCTCCGGAAAGACCGGCGCCGCCCCGGGCACATTCGGCAGCGGCACCGGGGAAAACTCCGGATGCCGCTGCAAAAAGCGCCGGACACTCTCCTCGTTCTCATCGGGAACCAGTGTACAGGTTGAAATCATCATCGTTCCCCCGGGCTTTACCAGGGCCGCCGAGCGGTCCAGGATCCGGGCCTGCAGCGAGGGCAGCTGCCGGACGGAACGCAGGGTT
>JBJEQH010000206.1:0-7139 GCA_051881655.1 Candidatus Heritagella sp.
CGGTAGAAATTGTTACTGCAATCCGCAGACAGGATACTGCTGTTGGAATGAGACAAAGAGCCAATCGAATAGCAAAATTTGCAGAGGGGAAACGTTCAGATTAAGAAAACAGCATATAGAGGGATACTATCATGAAAACAATAAAAGTGGTGGCTGCCGTGATCTGCGATTCTTTCAAAAACACAACGAAGATTTTTGCCACCGCCAGAGGGTATGGTGATTATAAAGGTCAGTGGGAGTTTCCCGGTGGAAAGATCGAGCCCGGCGAATCACCGCAGCAAGCACTAATCCGTGAAATCAGAGAAGAACTGGATGCCAGTATCGAGGTTGGCGAGTTGATCGGGACTATTGAATATGATTATCCGACATTTCATTTGAGCATGGATTGCTTTCAGTGTGTCGTGGCAGATGGAGAAATTATTCTCAAAGAAGCAGAAGCTGCAAGATGGCTTGGCAAAGATGAATTATACAGTGTCGATTGGCTGCCCGCTGATAGGGGGTTGATTGAAAAATTGAAGAATACATTTAGAATCGGAGAAAACGAATGATGGAAAGGCTGAAGATCCCACTTTTCCACCCATATGCAAGAAGTTCAGTCCCATGGCCTGTTCTGCATCCACCGGTGCAGAGGGCCTGCTGATAAAAACAAAAGAAACAAGTAAGGGGAGACTGTGATGAAAACACTCGAAACAGACCGGCTGATCCTGCGAAATTTTGAAGAGAGCGATTACGACGATGTCTACGAATTCCTGTCCCAGAGAAAGGACGACGATTTCGAGGCATACCCCGGCATCACCTACGAAAACGGGAGGGAGCACCTGGCGTACAGGGTTCACAACGATGAGTTCATCGCCATCCAGCTGAAAAGCACCGGCAAGGTCATTGGCAATGTATACTTTGGAAACCGGGATTTTCAGGCAAAGGAACTGGGGTACATCGTAAATAAAAATTTCCAGCGGCACGGATATGCAACCGAAGCCATCTCCGCCGTGATCAAAGAGGGATTTTCTTCCGGCGTTCACCGGGTGTTTGCCGAGTGCGATCCCAGAAATGTGTGTTCCTGGGGCCTGCTGGAAAGTTTGCATTTTGAAAGGGAGGCCCTTTTCAGAAAAAATGTCTTTTTCAAAAAGGATGAAAACGGCAACCCTCTGTGGCAGGACACCTACGTGTACAGTTTGCTGAACGGCGCACAGGAGTGAACCCCGAAAACCCAATGGCAAACGACCCTCTCCCCACCGGATCTTTTTGTGAGGAGAGAGTCGTTCTCTATGCGATGCCACACCGCCTTTTCTCCGAATCGTTTTTCTCATCGGGCGGCATTCTCTGTCTATAAGGAAAAACGGGGACAATTTCCGGTTGACAGCGGGGGCTTTGCTGCCTATAATAGTTCTAAATAGAACAAAAGGAAGGGAGCGAACCCTCTTGCACTTCTGGGAAACGCAAAAAACGGTCACCTCCTTTTACACCTGCTGCACCAAACCGGTGTGTGAAAAATATGGGCTGACCCAAATGGAGCTGGATATTCTTCTTTTTCTGAAGAACAACCCGCCGTTTGATACGGCCGCCCAGATCATTAGGATGCGCCGGCTCACAAAGTCGCATGTCTCGGGGGCTATAAAAGCTCTGCAGGAAAAAGGACTGCTGACGGCCAGCTTCCGGGAGGGAAACCGCAAGGAAATCCATTTGTGCATCACTCCCCAGGCCCTTCCGGTCGTGGAGGATGGCCTCTCCGCGCAGGAGACGTTCGGCCGCCGGTTATTCGCGGGCTTCTCCGCGCAGGAGGGCGAGCTCTGCCGGCAGCTGTACCGGAGAATGTGCCAAAACGCACGGGAAGGATTGGAGGAAAACGAGGAATGGAATTCGTAACGAAAATCATCACCTGCTTTTTTGCCGGGATGGGGGCCGGACTGGGTACGGGCTTTGCGGGGATGAGCGCCGCCGCCGTGATCAGCCCCATGCTGATCGTAATCCTCGGTATGCCCGCTTACGAGGCGGTGGGCATCGCTTTGGCCAGTGACGTGCTGGCCAGCGCTGTCAGCGCCTGGACCTATGGAAAAAACAAAAATTTGGATGTAAAAAACGGGCTGGTCATGATGATCACGGTACTGGTGTTCACCATGGCCGGCAGCTATCTCGCCAGCCTGGTCCCCAATACCACTATGGGCAATTTTTCGGTGTGTATGACCCTTTTGCTGGGGATCAAATTTATTGTAAAGCCGGTTATGACCACCAAAGAAGCCATGCAGCGCGTGTCCCCCAAAAAGCGCCTGGTGCAGTCCGTTGTCTGCGGCACGGTGGTCGGATTGATCTGTGGATTTGTAGGCGCCGGGGGCGGCATGATGATGCTGCTGGTGCTAACCAGTGTGCTGGGATACGAACTGAAAACCGCAGTGGGAACCAGTGTGTTCATTATGACCTTCACCGCGCTGACCGGTGCGGCCAGTCATTTTGCGATCGGGGGCATGCCTGACCTGCTGTGTCTGGGACTGTGCGTAGTGTTCACCCTGCTGTGGGCCAGAATCGCGGCCAAATTCGCCAACCGGGCCAGCGCCGCCGTGCTGAACCGCGCCACCGGTCTTGTGTTAACGGTACTGGGAGGCGCCATTCTGGTGATCAATCTGCTGAAATAACGGTTTTCCACACTTTTCCGGGTCCCTGTGAAGAATCGGAGGGGTTCTGTGGATTTCTGTACGAAAATACGCCTGGAAATACTTTCTCCAATGGGCCGGATCCGATGGGGTTCAGAGGAGATACGGAGGATAGACTTATGGATACCTTTTCTCCCCGCTTTCAGGAGTGCCTGAGGCATCACGACCGGGCGGGCCTGCGCATGATCCCCAAAGCAGACCTGCACAACCATTTTGTGCTGGGCGGCAGCCGCTCTTTTCTGAAAGAACAGACCGGAGCAGACATTCTCCCCCTGGACCACCCCCTCGCCTCGATGGCGGAAATGGACGACTGGAGTCGCCGCTTTATCGGCGCACGGTTTGATTCTCCCGCTGGACGGAGGCTGCTGATCGACGCCACCTTTGTACAGGCCGCTGCCGACGGGGTGACAGTGCTGGAAATCGGAGAGGACGTGTGGGGACTGAATGAATTTTTCGGCGGTGACGTGGGCGCCCTTACGGATGCATTTGAGCAGGCCCGCGCCCGCTATGCGCCCCACACCGAGCTGCGCCTGCAGATCGGACTGTCCCGCCACTGCCCCATCGAAGCGCTGGAGGAGTGGCTGCGCCCCTTCTGGGGACACCCGGCCTTTTACTCGATCGACCTGTACGGAGATGAACTGGCCCAGCCCATTGACCGCTTCATCCCGCTGTACCGCCGTGCCGAGGAGGAAGGGCTGATTTTAAAAGCGCACCTGGGCGAATGGGGAACGGCGCAGGATGTGAAGGAGGGAGCGGAAAAGCTGCATCTCCACGAGATCCAGCACGGCATTGCCGCCGCCCGGGATCCCGCCGTGATGGATTTTCTGCGGGAGAAGAACATCCGCCTGCATATCACCCCCACCAGCAACCGGATGCTGGGACGGGTGCCGGATCTGGCCCATCACCCCATTGCAGCGCTGTTCCGGGCGGGTGTGCCGGTGACTATCGGCAGTGATGATATCCTGCCCTTTGCTTCCGATGTATCCGGCGAATATCTGCGCCTGTGGGAGAGCGGCTGTCTGACCGCCGAAGAGCTGGACGAAATCCGCTACACCGGCCTGTCTCCCCGGCTGACAGCCCGCTGAATGGCCCCACCATTTTCCGGGGAATAAAAAAACCTGTCCCTCGCCTTTTGGTGACGGACAGGTTTTTTGTCTGTTCCGGCCGCTTTTTTCCACTGCCGCCGGGGGGAGAAATATCTTACCCCTGGCGGGGGGAATCCATACCGTCATCCCCTTGCAAACCGGATATTCGCCTGATAGGAGGCGGGCGTCAGCAGTGCCCCGTACACGGCGCGCATTCCCTCTTCCACCTGGCTGTCGGTCTGCGGTTCCCCGCAGTACAGCAACCGGTAGCACACTCCGAACGCCCAGCCCAGCATTCCGCTCTGCCGGGCGCCGTTCCTCTGGTAAAAGGCGATGCGCCGACGGCACAGGTCCTGCGGGTCCGCCGAATCTTCCCGGGGCTTCTCCGCTTCGATCAGCAGTACCTCCCCGGGGCGCAGCGCCTGCCGCAGTTGTGCAAAAATCCGGCCGCCGATGCCGCTGCCCCGTTTTCCCGCGCACACGGCAAAGTAATCGAGCAGTATCCAGTGTTCCTGCCGGAACAGAAAGGCATACCCCATCAGCGCCCCCTCTTCATAAAATCCATATACGGTATAGGCGCCGCTCTCCATTCCCCGCTGAATGGTGGAAAACGGTTTCACCTCGTCGGCGGGGAAATCCACGCACAGGTGCTTTTCATACATCTGCCGGCTCTCCTCAATGGACAGCCTCACTTTTTCCATGGAATCATTCTCTCCTTTTCACAGTTTTCCCTTTTCCCGCAGGATCGCTTCGGCCAGCTGTACGCTCTCGAATACCATGGCGTCGCAGTGGGCCTTTTTCTCCTGACCCAGCTCTTTGCCCAGCCTCAGCAGATCGGCGCAGTCCAGATATCCCCGGTGGTTCTCCTTAAACCGGCGGTGGAAATCCCCCACGGTGGCCACATCGTCCACCCCGAACAGTCCCAGCACCATCAGGCCGCCGGTCACCGCTCCGCATGCGGCTGCCCGGCGCATCCCCGCGCCGAAATTTGCCGCCAGGCGCATCGCCGTTTCCTCACGGAGCCCGGCCTTTTCGGCAAACGGCAGCAGCACCGCCTGCGCACAGTTATAGTGCGGGGTTACGATGGCCCGCAGCTCTTTGGCCCGCTGAAGATATTCACTCATATTTTTCTCTCCCTTTCTTTTTTCCGTGGTTCGTTCGCCGGTCAGGTATCCAGCCGCGTTAAGGGGTGGATATTCTTGTTGCGGTAAACCAGATCATCCCGCCCGGTAAAGCCCAGCTTCTCCCAGAAGGCGTTTCCCCCCTCGTTTCTTGCAAATACCACCAGTGCCGTTTTCTGGATGCCCTCCTTTTCCAGCGCCTGCATGGCGTGCTCCACCAGCGCCCGGGCAATCCCCTGCCGGCGGTACTCGGGCCGCACGGCTGTGTGGTAAATATAGCCCCGTCTTCCGTCGTGCCCCGATAAAATCACGCCGGCAATTTTCCGATCCACCTCGGCCACAAAACAGGTGTGGGGGTTGCGCCGCAGAAATTTTCCCACGCCCTCCCGGCTGTCGTCCGTCGTGTTCAGCCCCATGCCGGGCGTGTGGATCCACATGTCATAAACGGCGTCGTAATCCCCGATCTCCATCACCCGAATCGTTCCCTTATCCACAAAATTCCTCCCTTTTGATAAAATCCGCGCGTCACCCGGCCACCGCCGGTGCCGCTCCGCTTTTGCCCATCGCAATGACCATCAGCACCCGCTCGCCCTGAATTTCACAGGGATACGGATAGGTTTCTGCGATTTTTTCAAACTGTGCCTGAAGAGCCGCGGCCTTTGCTCCGTCGCGCTCCTGCAGAAGCGCATAGGCGTACAGGGTGCGCAGCACCGACGGATTCTGCCGCATGGACCGCACAAATTTTTTCAGTTCACCCGTGAACAGCGCTTCCGCCACCTCCCGACGGTTTTCGCCTGTCAGCTCGCAGTAGAGCAGATCGAGAAGCAGCAGGTTACGGTGCAGCGGCACGATCCCGCTGTCCATCTGCAGAAGGCGGTTCATCAGCCCGGCGGCTTCCTCCAGGCGGCAGGCATCCATCAGCCGGTTGCAGGCCAGCACGCCCCGCACGGCTGTCATGCTGTTTTTCATCTCCTCATCGGTGGGAATGGCAAACCACTCCTCCGGCATCTGGTGCAGGCGCATCCCCTTAGCAATCTGCTCGTTCACTTTCAGCTGAATCCAAAAGGAATCCCGGGCACTCTGGTTTCGGTGCAGGCAAAGGGCGTTATACCCGTCATTGGGCACGGCGGCACTCATGGGAATCCCGTTGAGCAGCGCCAAAGCCAGCCCGGCCAGTGCGGCCATGCACCATACCGCCGAGAGAAGTGGAATACCCGCGGTCAGCCAGCCAAGGCCCCCAAAAACCGCCGCCGCGGCCAGGTTCATTCCGGCGCCGCCCAGATTGTACAGGACTACCGGGAATTGCCCCTCTTTTTTCTCGGGCGGAGCCATCAGGCACTGCCCACTGGTTCCGGCCAGGGAGTACCGTTTGCGCCGGATTTCTCCGTTTTCCCGGATCCACATCACACTGAAAATGCGAAAGGAGAGAAACCGGTATCCGGTCCACCGTCCAAAAATCAGGTGACCGGCCTCGTGAAGAACCGTCTGAAAGAGCATCGCGAAAAGAAAGACGCCAAACAAAAACAGCATAAGGAAGATCAGCTCCCCATCCGTCTGCCCCATCGGAAAGGCGGATTCCGCGATTTCTGCAATCCAGATGCCGCACATCGCGCCGATCAGCACCATCAATCCCAGAGAGAGGTACCGGGTCCACGCGGTTCCTTTTGATCTTTTGCCCATATCCATCCTCCTCATAATAATCCTTCGCAGCGGCCCCAGCGAAACCGGTGCAGCGTTTCTCTTTTCACGAAAAACAGGGATACTTACATACTAATATACCCGCATCGGGAAGTCAAACGATTTATTTCTCCCCGTTTCTGCTGGTTTGCGGGAAGCAGATCTCCGCCAGGTTCCACACGGTTTTGTGCTGCCGTACGGCCTGCTGCGCATATTGTGCCGCCCCTCCCCAGGGGTGCGGAGACAGGGCATTTATTTGCACTGTCAACCCGTATTCGGGTAATTCCCTCTCTGCACATTGGTATCATCATACTAACCCGCAAACGGGTAAAATGGATGATGAGGGAACGCCATGGCCTATTCAGAAATCTATATAAGACGTATCCGGCAGCTGTGCAAAGAGCGTGGAATCGCGATCAATAAGCTGGCCACCATGAGCGGTGTGAAGCAGTCCACACTGGATAACATCGTCCGGGGGCTGACAAAAAATCCTCGGGTGAAAACCCTGCACAAGATTGCGCTGGCTTTTTCCATGACCCTTTCCGAGTTCCTGGATTTTGAGGAGCTGAACGATTACTCCTTTGATGATGAACCGGAGGATGAACGCG
>JBJEQH010000207.1:0-1612 GCA_051881655.1 Candidatus Heritagella sp.
CTGAAAACCCACTGCAAAATCTGCCTGGTCGTCCGGCGGGAGGAGGACGGCATCCGCCGGTATGTCCATCTGGGCACCGGCAACTACAATGATTCCACCGCCCGCATCTACACCGATCTGGGCATGTTCACCTGCCGCGAATCCTATGGCAGCGACGCTTCGTCGCTGTTCAATGTGATCACCGGCTATTCCCTGCCGCCCACTTACCACAAATTCGCCGTGGCCCCGCTGGGGCTGCGCACCTTCTTCTGCCGTATGATTGAACGGGAGATCGAAAACGCGCAAAAGGGATTACCCTGCGGCATTACGGCGAAAATCAATTCGCTGGTGGATCCGGAGATCATCGGCCTGCTGTACAAGGCATCCAGTGCAGGGGTTCCCATTTTCCTGATCGTGCGCGGAATCTGCTGCCTGACCCCGGGGATCGAGGGAGTGAGCGATAACATCACGGTCATCAGTATTGTGGGCCAGCTGCTGGAGCACAGCCGCATTTTCCAGTTTGAAAACGGCGGAAACCGCCGGGTTTATCTGGGATCGGCCGACTGGATGCAGCGGAATCTGGACCGGCGCATTGAACTGGTCTTCCCTGTGGAGGACGAAGACCTGAAGGCGCGAGTTCTTGAAATTCTGGAAACCATGAAGAACGACACGGTCAACGCGCGCATGCAGCTGCCGGATACCTCGTATGTCCATATCGACCGGCGGGGCCGTGGGGCCGTGAACTGCCACCGCCTGTTCGCAGACCGGGCCCGGCAGGAATTTGAAGACCGGAAAAGCGTGAAGGAGGATAAACCTTTTCAGCCCATCCGCAGCAATGACCTGAAAGAGGAGAATCCGTAAACGGTTCTTCCTTTTTGGATAAAGAAGAGAGAAACAGCGAGAAGTAACAAATAAGGGAGTGTTTGTACGATGAAAAGAGTCGGTATCTTAACAAGCGGCGGCGACTGCCAGGGTCTGAATGCCTCGATCCGCGGTGTGGCCAAGGCACTGTACGAGTATTATGGCGACGAAGTGGAGATTTACGGGATCCGCGACGGTTACCGTGGATTGATTCACGGTGATTTCGGAAAAATGAAGCGCAGCGATTTCTCCGGAATTCTGACCCTGGGCGGCACCATTCTGGGTACCTCCCGGCAGCCGTTCAAACTGATGCGTGTGATTGACGAAAAGACCAGCGTGGACAAAGTCAAGAACATGAAGCAGAATTACAAAAAAATGGATCTGGACTGCCTGGTTATTCTGGGCGGCAACGGTACGCACAAAACCGCCAACCTTCTGTCGGAAGAAGGGCTGAATGTCGTCACCCTTCCCAAGACCATTGACAATGATGTGTGGGGCACCGATATGACCTTCGGCTTCCAGAGCGCCGTGGATATCGCCGCCAACACGATCGACTGCATCCATACCACCGCCACGTCCCACGGGCGCATTTTCATCGTGGAAGTGATGGGCCACAAGGTGGGCTGGCTGACGCTGCACGCCGGTATTGCCGGAGGGGCCGACGTCATCCTGCTGCCCGAAATCCCGTATGATATCGACTCGATTGCCAAAACCATCCGGCAGCGCAACAAGCAGCGCAAGAATTTCTCGATTCTGGCCGTAGCCGAGGGAG
>JBJEQH010000208.1:0-7086 GCA_051881655.1 Candidatus Heritagella sp.
GGGCCAGCCTGTATATCCGCCCCTTCACCATCGCAACGGACGTGGGCCTGGGCGTACATGCGTCTCATCTGTATAAATTCATGATTATCTGCGCTCCCTCCGGTGCGTATTATGCCGAGGGCATCAACCCGGTGCGCATCTATGTCGAGGATGACTACATCCGTGCCGCGCCCGGCCTGACCGGTTTTGTCAAGTGCGGCGGCAACTATGCGGCTTCGATCAAGGCCGGCGAGCTGGCCGAGGAGAAGGGCTTCTCCCAGGTGCTGTGGCTGGACGGCGTCGAGCGCAAGTATGTGGAAGAAGTGGGTTCGATGAACATCTTCTTCAAAATCGACGGCAAAATCTACACCGCCGCCACCGTGGGCACGGTTCTGCCCGGCGTAACCCGCCGCAGCTGCATCGAGCTGATGAAGGACTGGGGTTATGAGGTGATCGAGGGCAAGCTGGCCATCCAGACGATCATGGAGGCTTCCCGTGCGGGCAAGCTGGAGGAAGTGTTCGGCACCGGTACGGCGGCCGTTGTCAGCCCGGTCAAAGAGCTGGTCTATGAGGGCGAGTCCGCGTTCATCGGCGACGGCAAGATCGGCCCGCTGACCCAGAAGCTGTATGATACCCTGACGGGCATCCAGTGGGGCAAGATCGAGGACACCAAGGGCTGGACGGTTCCGGTCTGCTGATTTTTTCCAAAACCAGAGGGAAGAAAAGGCTCTCCTGTGAAAAACAGGAGGGCCTTTTTTCGTGCGCCGGGGGAAACCGTCAGGAAAAAACCTTCTCCAGCTCCTCCCGTTCCGCCTGGCACTGGGTGGAAATCAGCTGCTCCCAGGAGTAAAAGCAGAAGCCGCTGCACGACAGCGCCCGCCCGGTCTCCACCTGGGAGCGCAGAATGTCGGAGGCGTGCAGCCAGGTCCCCCCGTCGGCATCGGTCCCGGCCTTGTAAGCGGCCAGCCCGAAATACAGGGTCACATGGCTGCCCTGGGTCAGCTCCGCCCAGGTCCCGGCGGTCTGCGAGAAGGGCAGCACCGGGTTCTCGTCGTTGACGTACAGCTGGGGGCACAGGGTGTCGATATACCCGGGCACCGAGCACCAGGCGGCCACGTCGGCCCCCATGGCGGAATCGTTTGCGAGGTTCCCCTGGGGGCTGATTCCGAACACCACATCGGGGTTGGCGGCCTTGATTTTCTGATAGCACAGGGAGACAAGGGCGTTGATGTTGGCCGTGCGCCACTGGGACAGGGACAGGGGCGTGCCGCTTTTTTCGGCCCCGGTGCGGTAGGCCTCGTATTCCTCCTGATCGAAGGCTGATTCGGTGGTGGGATAGAAGTAGTCGTCAAATTCGATCCCGTCCACCTCATAGTGCGCCGCGATCTCGGCGGCCCCCTCGGCGATATAGGTGCGCACCTCCTCATAGGCCGGGTTCATGTACCTAGCGCCGTCCCACTCCACGGTATAGCGCAGGGTGCCGCTCTGCGTCTGCCACTGCACCGCCGGGTTGTCCGGGGCCAGGGCTTCGGGGGTGGAGGCGGTTTTCACCCGCAGGGGATTGACCCAGGCGTAGATCTGCAGACCGGCCGCGTGGCATTTCTCCACCAGAATGGCCAGGGGGTCAAATCCCGGGTCCTGTCCCTGGGTTCCGGTCAGGATATGGCTCCACGGGTAGTAATCGGAGGGGTACAGGGCATCCCCGAAGGGGCGCACCTGCGCGAAAACCGCGTTCAGATGCATGTCCCGGCAGGTGGACACGATGGCGTCCACCCGCTCCCGGAAGGCGTCTTCCCCCTGCACGCTCAGCGCCATATAGGGCACCCACACGCCCCGCATCTCCTCCGCCTTTTCGGCGGGGGCGCTCTCCTGAGTCCCGGCAGGGGCGGGGGAAGAGGAGGAGGGGGAAGCGGCGGCGGGCTCCGATTGAACCGACCGGGTCAGGGCCACGGCGCCGCCCAGCAGAAAAACCGCCAGCAGGAAAACCGCGGTGGTATACCGCGGACGAAGACGAACAATATGACTTTTCACAGGCAGACCTTCCTTTCCCGTTCCTTTCTTTGTTTGACAGCATCCCCATGGACATGCTATGATAGACCAAAAACCTTTCTGCCACAGGATATGACCGGGGAAGGAGGTTTATGACGGGAAAAAGAGGGGGAAACAAAAATGCCGCCTGTGTGGATACCGGTTCTTGTCTATCTGGGCGTTCTCAGCCTGCTGGCCGTGATTCTCACGGTACTGGATAAAAAGCGGGCGCAAAACGGGAAATGGCGCATCCGCGAGAGCACCCTGCTGCTCGTTTCCGCGCTGGGCGGATCGCTGGCCATGTACCTCACCATGCGGAGCATTCACCACAAAACTCGCCACAAAAAATTCATGATCGGCATTCCGGTCATTCTGGTGCTGCAGGGGCTGCTGGCGGCCGCCTGCTTTTTCTGGTGGGGCTGACGGGAGAGGAGAGAGTGCGGTGTCTGGCTATAAAATTCTGCTGTTTGACAATGACGGAACCCTGATGGATTTTGAAAAAGCACAGGAGCAGGCCTTAAAGCTGACCTGCGGAGAAATGGGGGCTCCCTACGGGGAAGAGGTGCGTTCTGCCTACAGCCGGATCAACGACGGCTGGTGGAAGCGGATGGAAAAGGGCGAGTGCGTAAAGGACGAGCTGCAGATCGGCCGCTTTGCCGATTTTACGCGGGCGTTCGCCTTTCCGGGGGATCCGGCGGAGTGGAACCGCCGGTATATGGAGAACCTGGGGAAGGGGTCATTCCTTCTGCCGCAGGCCGAAGAGGTGTGCCGCGTGCTCAGCCGCCGGTACCGGCTGTATGTGGTGACCAACGGGGTGGCCGTCACCCAGTACCGCAGGATTCAGCATAGTGCCTATTTCCCCTATATTCAGGGGATCTTTGTCTCGGAGGAGGCGGGCGCCCCGAAGCCGTCCCGGGCGTATTTTGACTATGTATTCTCCCGCCTGCCCGGTGAAAAACCGGAGGATATGCTCCTGATCGGGGACAGCCCCTCGGCCGATCTGCTGGGGGCCAACCGCGCGGGGATCGACTGCTGCTGGTATAATCCCCGGGGATTGGATCTGCCCGCGGGGGTTTCCTGTTCGTTTCAGATCCGCTCACTGTCCGAGCTGATCGAAAAGCTGGCATAGGGGAACCAAAAACGGAAAAAAGCCGGAGAGGAAATTCTTCCTCTCCGGCTTTTTGCGATGTACGGCAAAACAGAATCCGTCGGTTATACGAGGGTGCCCACGCACCACTCCTCTTCCCGGGCGGACAGACGGACCGGCCGGATCTGCCCGGCAAGGGGGGTGCCGCTCTCCACGCGCACGGGGGTGTAGTTGGGGGTATAGCCCTCCCAGCGGCCGTCCCGGGTGGTCTGCTCGAACAATACCGGCTGTACCAGCCCCACCTGGCTCTCCAAAAAGGCCCGCTGGGTCTCCCGGGTGACGGCGATCATCCGGCGGCTGCGCGCTTCCTTGTCCGCATTTTTCACCTGATCGGGGAAGGTGTCGGCCCGGGTCCCGCGGCGGCGGGAGTACATGAAAACGTGAACCTTGGCAAAGGCGGTCTCTTCGGCAAACCGCAGGCTCTCCTCAAATTCCCCGTCGGTCTCCCCGGCAAAGCCCACCATGATGTCGGTGGTAATGGCGCAGTTGGGGAAAGCCCGGCGCAGATCCTCCACAATGCGGCGGTACTCGGCGGTGTCATAGTGGCGGTTCATGCGGCGCAGGGTCGCATCGCAGCCGCTCTGCAGGCTGAGGTGAAACTGCGGGCACAGCTTTTCCTGCCGGGCCAGCCGCGCGATGACATCGGGCGAGAGCTGTTCGGGCTCCAGCGAACCCAGCCGCACCCGGCAGATCCCGGGCACCCGGCAGGCGGCCTCCACCGCGTCGCACAGCGTCAGCCCCAGCTCCTGCCCGTAGGCCGACAGGTTAATCCCGGTCAGCACCACCTCGCGGTATCCGTTTTCCCCGATCTGCCGCAGCTCGGCCTGCAGATCCTCCATGCTCTTCGAGCGCACCCGCCCCCGGGCGTAGGGGATGATGCAGTAGGAGCAGAAGCGGTTGCATCCGTCCTCGATTTTCAGGAAAGCGCGGGTGCGCTCAAAGAAGGTGTGCACCTGCATTTTTTCAAAAACCTCGCCGCTTTCGTGGGGGGCGATGTCGATCACCCGGTCATGGGTGCGCAGAAATTGCAGAATGTCCTCCCCGAGGGCCGAGCGGTTGGCGTTTCCCAGCACGATATCGGCCTCCAGCAGGGCGGCCGATTCCTCGGGGAACGCCTGGGGCATACAGCCGGTCAGCACAATCACGCTGTCCGGGTTCTCCCGGCGGGCATGGCGCACGCTCTGGCGCACCTTCTGGTCGCTGGTGGCGGTCACCGTGCAGGAATTGATCACCACGATGTCCGGCTTCTCCCCTTTGGCACAGGCGGAAAAGCCCTCGCGGCACAGCTGTTCCAGCATAACCTGCGATTCATACTGATTCACTTTGCATCCCAGCGTGATCATGGATACTTTCATACAATCGATCCCTTCTGTTTCGGTTTTATGGGGAGGGGGAAAGGGGGCGTTTCCACTCAGGACAGGGCGGCCTTCTCCTTTTCCTCCAGCTGGGCGCTCAGCGCTTCCCATTCGGCCATCAGCCGGTCATTTTCCCGCCGCAATTCTTCCATGCGGGCCGAGAGCTCCATGGCTTTCTCAAAATCCGCCGCCGTATCCGGCTCCTGCAGGGCCCGGGCACACGCAGCCATGGCCTCGTCGGTCTCCTCGATGCGCTCCTCGGTTTTGCGCACGGCGGTGCGCATCCGGCGCAGTTCGGCCTCCTGCTCCTTGCGCTGTTTATAGAGGTTGATTTTCGGGGCGGCCTTTTCCTCGTTCTGCCGGGCGGCCTCCTCCTTTTCCCGGCGGGCCTGCAGAAAATCGTCGTAATTGCCCAGGTATTCGGTGATGCCGCCGTCCTCCAGATAATAGATCCGGTCGGCCAGCTTGTTGATCAGATACCGGTCGTGGGAGACGATGAGCAGGGTGCCGTCATAGTGGAACAGCGCATCCTCCAGCGCCTCGCACGAGTCGATGTCCAGGTGGTTGGTCGGTTCGTCCAGCAAGAGGAAATTCGCCTTTGACAGCATCAGGCGCAGAAGCAGTACCCGGGCCCGCTCCCCGCCGGAGAGAGCGGCCACCGGCTTGAACACATCCTCGCCCTTGAACAGAAAAACGGCCAGGGCGCTGCGCACCTGGGTTTCGGTCATCTGGGGGTGCAGATTCCAGATGGCGTCGATCACGGTTCCCTCGTTCTGCCCGGTCAGGCTGGTCTGCAGCTGATCGTAGTACCCCACGTCAATCCCGGCGCCAAACCGCACGTTTCCGCTCTGGGGCTGATATTGCTGCAGCAGGATTTTCAGCAGCGAGGTTTTGCCGCAGCCGTTGGGCCCCAGAAGGAACACCCGCTCCTGCCGGCTGATCGACAGGTTCACGTTCTCGAACAGCGGTTTTCCGTCAAAGGCCAGCGACAGATTTTCGGCCATCAGCACGTCGTTGCCGCCCCGCTGGCTGGCGCCGAAGCTGAAATGAATGGAATCGGGGGCCGCGGTGGGGCGCACCAGTGTTTTCTGCAGCCGCTCGATGGATTTCATCTTGCTGGCAATGGTGCGGTAATTGCGCTCCTGGTTAAACCGCTTCTGCTGTTCGATCATGGCCTGCAGGCGCTTGATCTCCCGGGTGGTATTCTCGTACACCCGCTGGGCGGTCAGCTGTCCCTCTTCCTTTAAGGTCAGATAGGTGGAATAATTCCCCTTGTACGGGGTCAGCCGGCCGTATTCCATCTCGAAGGTGCGGTTGGTCACATGATCGAGGAAAAAGCGGTCGTGGGAAATCACCAGATACGCGCCGCTGTATCCGGAGAGAAAATTTTCCAGCCATTCCACCGAGGGAATGTCCAGGTGGTTGGTCGGTTCGTCCAGCAGCAGCAGGTTCGCCCCGCTGAGCAGCATTTTGGCCAGCTGCAGCTTAGCCTTCTGCCCGCCGCTGAGCACCCCGATGGGCGCGCCCATCTGCTCGTCGGTAAAGCCCAGCCCCAGCAGGGTGCTGCGGGCCCGGCTTTTATAAGTAAGGCCGCCCTCCCGGTCAAACTGTTCGTTCAGGCGGAATTGTTCCTCCAGCAGTGCCTGGGGGTTTTCGGGGCGGCCCTGCAGGGCCTTGTTGATCGTATCCAGCCGCTCTTCCATGGCCGCCAGATGGGAGAAAACCGTCAGTACCTCGTGATAGGCGCTGCGGTGCAGGTCGCGGCACACGTGCTGCTCCATGTAGCCGATCACGCAGTCCCGGGCCTTGTAAATCTCCCCGCTTTCGGCGGAATATTCGTCCATCAGCACCTTAAAGAGGGTCGTTTTTCCCGAGCCATTGATGCCCACCAGCCCCACACGGTCATTTTTCTGGATTTCAAAAGAGACACCGCTGAAAATCACATCGGTGCCAAAGGATTTGGTCAACTGACTGGTACTTAAAAGGGCCATAACGGGCGATCTCCTTCGTTCCTGCATTTTGCGGCCGCATGCACACAAGTAGTTTTATTATACCGGTTTTGCCGCCAGGAATCAAGGGGGCCGCCTGCCCGCAAAAAAGCGCGGGCTTTATAAAGGGGATTACAGATACTGGGCCATGCTCTCGATCAGATCGCGCTCGTTCTGCATCAGCTCCTGACAGAGCTGCTCGCCCTCCTCGTCCTTCTGCTCCTGGTGGTTTAAAACCGCGTGCATTTCGATCAGCCCCATGGTGCAGCCCAGCACCATCATTTTGGCGATAGAGGCGGTGTCCTGCTTTTTCAGCGTGTTCATTTTCATCGCAGCCCACTGCATCATTTTCTGGCAGGCGCACAGTTCCCGGGGCAGGATCCCCCGGTCATACAGCATCCGCTCGGCCTTTTTGGCCATGGTCTGGTACATCACGGCGTGGTGTTCAATCTTCTCCCGCAGGGCCGTATGGCAGACCGACGGCAGCAGCTGGCGGATGGAACGCACGCCGTATACCCCCGTTTTCCGCACAATCTGCAGCAGCTCTCCCTGTTTTGTCTCCATTTTCGTTTTTTCCTTTCCTTTCCAT
>JBJEQH010000209.1:0-7084 GCA_051881655.1 Candidatus Heritagella sp.
TGCTTCACCTTTTCCCCCTCTGCAATGCTCTGCGACTGGGAGACGCACACGCCGCTGGAGAGGGCCGCGCCGGTGATCCGGATCTGCACCCCGGCATTCACGGCGGCCTGGTTGGCCTCGGACAGGGACAGCCCCGTCAGCTTCGGCACCGTTACGGTCTCCTGCTGGGCCTCTGCGGTGGTGTACAGCACCACGGTCCCCTGCTTGGGAACCTTCTCGCCGCCCGCCGGGTTCTGGGCCAGCACGGTGTCGCCGTCGCCCTTTACGATCACGGTAAAGCCCTGCTGTTCCAGCTTTGCCTTCGCCGTATCGGCCCCTTCGCCGGTCACGCTCTCCACCGTGGTGTCCAGGCGCTCCAGCTCTTCCTCGGTATAAATGGGCTCCACCCCCAGGTACGGCAGAATCTGGCTCATGCAGCTGGCAAACACCGGCCCCGCCACCGCGCCGCCGTAATAGCTCTCGCCCTCCGGCTCATCGAAGAAGATCAGCAGCGCGATCTCCGGGTCATCCGCCGGGGCAAAGCCGCAGTAGGAGGCGATGTAGTGCTTTTTGGTTTTATCAATGTTATCCTCCAGAATCTTCTGGGAGGTGCCGGTTTTTCCGCAGATCCGGTACCCGGCCACATACCCGTTTTTCGCGGTTCCGGAGGTGGCATTGGTGTGCAGGATCGCGACCATGCGGCTGCTGGTATCCTCGGAAATCACCTGCCGGCGGTAGGTGGTATCGGCCGTGGAGAGGATATTGCCGTCGCTGTCCTCAATCCGCTCCACCAGATGGGGCTGCACCAGATAGCCCCCGTTGGCCACCGCCGCGCAGGCCGTAATCATGTGCACCGGGGTGATGCTGAAGTTCTGCCCGAAGGATTCGGTGGCCAGCTCCACGGGGCCCATATCCTCGCCGTGGTACAGGGTGGTACCCTCGCCGGGCAGGTCAATCCCGGTCTTCTCGGTAAAGCCAAAGGCGTTAAAGTATTTAAAGAACGTAAAGGCCCCCAGCTGCTCCCCAATCCACATGAAATACGGGTTGCAGGAATTGCACAGCCCCTGCACAAAGGTCTCGGTTCCGTGGCGGGACGTCCAGCAGTGCAGCGTTTCCCCGGCCACCACCGTGGCGCCGGTGCAGGTGAAGGTGGTCTCCTCGGTGACGATGCCCTCCTCCAGGGCCATGGAGCCCGTACACATCTTGAAAACCGAACCGGGATAATACGTATCGGAGACCGCCTTGTTGCGCCACTGCTTCTGCAGGGCATTGTTGTATGCCTCGTCCTGCTCCTCCTCGGGCAGGGCGTCAATCTCCTGCTGAAGGGCCTCGTCCGCCAGGGTGAACGGGTCGTTGGGATCATACGAGCCCTCGACCGCCATGCCCAGAATCGCCCCGGTCTTCACGTTCATGCAGATGGCCACGGCCCCTTCCTGCACCACGTTGTCCACGATCCCCTGCTTCAGGGCCTCCTCCAAAATGGACTGCACGTTGCTGTCGATGGTCAGGTACAGGTTGCTGCCGTCCTGGGCCTCGATCTTCTGCTCGTATTCAAAGGGCATATCGGTACCGGCGGCGTTTTTGGCCGTGACCAGCCGCCCGGACGTACCGCTGAGCTCCTCGTCGTACTGGATCTCCAGCCCGGAGAGCCCCTGGCTGTCCACGCCGGTAAAGCCCAGCACCTGGGAGAGAAAATCCCCGTAGGGATAATAGCGCTTATAGTCCTCGATCAGCTGAACCCCGCGCTTGATGTTGTTCTCCTGTAAAAAGGCGTTGATCTCGTCCCGCACGCTGGTCTCGACCTTGCGCTTGACATAGGTAAAGTAGGTGTTTTTCTGCGTCAGGGCGTAGACGTCCTCTTCCTCCATATCCAGGATCTCCGAGAGGCCCTCGGCCAGCAGGCGGCAGGTCTCCTCATCCTCGATATAGGCCGGCTCCAGCGCCACGGTCCATACGCTGGCGCTCTCGGCCAGAACATTCCCGTTGCAGTCGTAAATGCTGCCCCGCTGGGCGGACAGGCTGGTGGTGCGCAGGCTCTGATCCAGCGACTGGGATTTCAGCTCTTCGCCCTCGACCAGCTGCAGACGGACCAGATTGAAAATAATCAGGCCAAACCCCACACCGATCAGCAAAACCAGCAGGATCAGGGTTCGGCGCCACATACGTAGGGTGGTTCCGGAAGCCATAGCCGCTCCTTTCTTCTTTCCCAGATAATAGCAGAAAAAGAGTTAAGAGGTTCCTCTCCGGAAACCCCTGCGAAAATGTCTCCTCCGGAAACCATCTTAACTCCTTATCGGACTGCTGCGCCGTTCTCTCAAAAGCCCGGCATTGCAGTGTATGTATTCATTCGGTACCGTTATGACAACAGCCCCGAGAGGAACCGCACCACCTGATCCCACCAGTTCCCCTGGCCGGCATCATGCAGCACCTCGCCGCTGTCGCTGTCGTTTAAGGTGATATAGGTGATCTGCCCCTCGCTGATGGGCTTCATCCCCAGGGCCTGCTCGGCGTACTTCTCCACGTCCGTCATGGATTTTCCGTCCTGCGCCGTCATCTGCAGCTGCACATAGATGCTCTGCTGCTCGTCCAGCGCCTTTTCCGCCTGATTGATGCTGTTGGTCAGCTCGTTGAGCTGCACCTGATTGAGGATCATCATGGTGACAATCGTCAGCATCCCCAGCAGAACGGTCAGAAATCCCAGCGTGCGCATGGGGCTGCGCCGGCGGTGGGCACGGCGGTGGGCCTCCTGCTCCGGGAGATGGATCACATTGCCGGCCGGAACCGGGACTTCGCGCCGCGGCTTGGGAACAGCTGTGCCTGTGATCGGCTGGGTATCAAACAAAGAGAGGTCATATGCTTCGGTTCGGTTCATGGCCATCTGTGATCAGCACTCCTTTTCAAAAAAATCGGGTTTCCCTTTGGTTCTCTATTCCTCTTCCCTGCTTTGGTCCCCGTTTTCCGGGGGCCCCGCGCAGAGCTTGCGGCAAACGCGCAGCCTGGCGCTGCGGGCCCGCGGGTTTTCCTGTAATTCTTCCTTTGAAGCGGACAGCCCTTTTTTATACAAAAGCTCCGCCCTCGGTTTTTTTCCGCATACGCACACCGGAAATTCCGGCGGGCAGGTGCATCCCTCGCACCAGGAGGCCATGCGCTGCTTGACCATACGGTCCTCCAGCGAATGGAAGGTGATGACGGACAGGATGCCCCCGGTGCGCAGCACCGAAAACGCCGCATCCAATCCCTCGTTCAGCCGGTCCAGTTCCCCGTTCACGGCGATGCGCAGCGCCTGGAACGTCTTGCGGGCGGGGTGCCCGGGCCCCCGGCGCACGGCGGCAGGAACCGATTCCCGCACCAGATCCGCCAACTGCAGCGTGGTGGTAATGGGGGTGCTCTCCCGCTGCTGCACAATGGCGCGGGCGATGCGGCCGGCCGCCTTCTCCTCCCCGTACTCCCACAGAATGCGGGCGATCTCCTTTTCCGGGAGGGAGGCGAGCAGATCCGCCGCGGTGGGCCCGCTCTGGCTCATGCGCATATCCAGCGGCGCCTGGGCGTGGTAGGAAAAGCCGCGCTGCGGGGTATCCAGCTGGTGGGAGGAGACGCCGATATCCATCAGAACCCCGTCGCAGGGGAGAAAACCGGCCTGCTCGGCGATGGACTGCATGTCCCCGAAATTGCCCTGCCACAGCTGCGAGCGCTCCCCATACGGGGCAAACCGCCGGCGGCACACGGCAATGGCATCGGGATCCTGGTCAATGGACAGCAGCCGTCCGCTTGTCAGCTTCTGCAGAATCGCCTCGCTGTGGCCGCCGCCCCCGGCCGTGCCGTCGATATACAGCCCGTCCGGACGGATGGAGAGGGAATCAATGGTCTCCCGGAACAATACCGGCTTGTGATAGAAAGCTGTCTCCATCCTGTCTCCCTCTTCTTCCGATCAAATCTCCAACAATTCCATGGCGCTGAGCAGATTCTCCTGCGTCTGCTCTTCGTTATAGGCATTCCAGCGGCTGCTGTCCCAGATCTCGGCCCGGGTGGCGGCCCCCAGAATGGTCACTTCCTTATTCAGTCCCGCATACTCCCGCAGGGGCGGCGGGATGAGAATGCGGCCCTGCTTGTCCACTTCGGTGAAAAAGGCACCGGAGAAGAAAAAGCGCTGCAGGCTGCGGGCCTTCGAGATGGGCAGCTGGCCCATTTTTTCGGTCAGCTTGTCCCACTGGGCAGAGGAAAGGACAAAAAGGCACCCGTCCAGGCCCTTGGTCACATAGAACGCATCCCCCAGATCCTCGCGGAAACGGGAGGGCATGGTGACCCGGCCCTTCGGATCGATATTATGCTGGAACTGCCCCATCAACATCGATTTTGCCCCTAACCTTCCACTGAATTGCCCCAAATTGGGAAAAACCTGCACAATTTGCCACCTTTTCTCGTTTATTATAAAGCATCCCCGCGGAAATTGCAATGGTTTTTCCTGGAAGAGCGCAACTTCTGCCCGTGTTTTTTCCTGTTTTTTTCTTCTTTTTCCCCTGTTTTTTCCAAAAAGCGACAAAATCCCCGCGGACCTCCGTCAAACGGAAATCCGCGGGGATTCTCTGCAAAAGGAAAAAGCGGCGGCGGGGTGCTTTTTCAGCGGCTGGTCGAATTGCGCTGGGTGGCCTTGATGCTCTGGCGCGTTTTGCGCAGCTCGGACAGGTTGGCCGCCAGGGCGTCGTCGGTGCGGCGCATCAGGTCATCCACATACTCATTGGAAACGCGGCGCATCTCCCGGCACTTCTGCTGGGTCTGGTTCATCAGGTCGTTGGCCTTCTGCTGGGCCTGCTTGACAATCTCGTTCTGGCTGACCATGGCGCGGGCCTTCTCCTCGGCCACGCGGATAATCGACTCGGCCTCCCGCTTGGCATCCTGAAGGATCTTGCTGCGGTCCGCCACAATGGCCCGGGCCTGCCGGCACTCCTGGGGCATGGCGTCGCGGATATCCATCAGAATATCCTCCACGTTCTGCCCGTCCAGCACCACTCTCCCTCCGGAAAGCGGCAGCTTCATGGCGTTTTTCACCATCTGCTCCAGTTCCTGCAGCAGATCATCGACAGTTACAACTTGGCTCATCTTTACGCTTCCTTTCCACCGGTCCTCTTTTGCCAAAAGGCCCTTTCCCTATTTCGGCTGTTCGCTGTTCTGCTCACAGCAGATCCGTTTTTTTACATCCTCCAGAATACAGGCCGGGATATCCTCGGAGATATCCCCGCCGAACATGGCCACCTGCTTGACCATACTGGAGCTGAGGTACATATATTCGCTGCGGGTGGTCATAAACAGGGTTTCCACATCCGGGGCCAGCTTTTTGTTGGTCAGCGCCATCTGGAATTCGTACTCAAAGTCCGTCACGGCGCGCAGGCCCTTTACAATGGCCGTGGCCCCGCGCTGGTGGGCGTAATCCGCCAGCAGGCCGGTAAAGCCGACCACCTCCACCCCGGGAATCCCCTCGGTGGCGCGCCGCAGCAGGTCGATCCGCTCCTCCACGGTGAACGAGGTCTTCTTGTTGGGGTTAATCATCACCGCCACGATCACATGGTCAAAAATCCGGCTGGTACGGGTGATGATATCCAGATGCCCCAGCGTGACGGGATCATAGCTGCCGGGGCAGATTGCAATGCTCATACTTCCACATCCTTATGATGGTATACGGTCAGCAGGATTTTCCCATAGCGGTACTCCCGCCCCCGCACAAAATCCCCCGCCGCTTCGGGCACCTCTTCATCCTGGGGATGTTCGGCGATGATCAGCCCGCCGTCGTTCATCAAAGCGGCCGTCAGCGGCAGCGCCTGCTGCAGAAGGCCGGTGCGGTACGGCGGATCCAGAAAAGCGATGTCAAAGGGCTTCTGCTTTCGCTGCAGAAACAGCAGCGAATCCATGTGGTGCACCTGGGCGCCCCGGGAGAGCCCGGTGGAGGCGATGTTCTTCTGCACCACCTCAATGCTGGCCTTCGAGCTGTCCACGAAAACGGCCTCGCCCGCGCCCCGGGAGAGGGCCTCGAGCCCCATCTGGCCGGAACCGGCGAACAGGTCCAGCACCCGGCGCCCTTCCAGCCGGAACTGCAGCATACTGAACAGGCCCTCTTTTACGCGCTCCGGCGTGGGGCGGACCGCCTCCCCCTCCAATGTGATCAGACGGCGGCCGCGGGCCGCCCCTGTAATAATGCGCATGTGTTTCTTCCCTTTCCACCGGGGAATCCCCGATAATCGTTTTTATTATCCCATGGCAAGGGCGAAAAGTCAACTGTCCCCCTCAAATTCCGCTTCCTCTTCTTCATGCAGCGCCTGATAGACCTTCTCCGCCGCCGGGCGCGTCATCCCCGGGGCGGCGCGCAGTTCTTCGGCCGAGGCCCGGCGGATGGCCGCCATGGTGCCGAAATACTTCAATAGGGACTTGGCCCGGGTGATCCCCACCCCCTCGATGGAGGTCAGCGTGGAGGAGATGTGGTTTTTGCTGCGCTGCTGCCGGTGGAACCCGATGGCAAAGCGGTGCACCTCCTCCTGGATGGTGCCGATCAGGGTAAAGGCGGCCCGGTTGCTGTGGATGGCCACCTCTCCGCCGCCGGCCGCAATGGCCCGGGTGCGGTGCTTGTCGTCCTTGACCATACCGAACAGCGGGATGGAATACCCCCGCTGCTGCAGGATGGGCGCCACCGCCGCCACATGGCCGCTGCCGCCGTCCAGCAGGATGCAGTCCGGCAGCCGGCCGAATCCCTCACCGGAATCCCGGTTCTTCTCGTACTCCTCCAGCCGGCGGGTGATCACCTCCCGCATCGAGCCGTAGTCGTCCTGCCCCTGCACGGTCTTGATTTTGAATTTGCGGTAAGCGGATTTCAGCGGCCGGCCGTTCTCAAAGACCACCATGCCGGCCACATTCTCCCCGCCGCCCAGGTTGGAGATATCGTACGCCTCGATATACACGGGGGGCTTCTCCAGCCCCAGCAGCCGGGCCAGCTCATCCAGCGCGGCGGTCTCGTGGCCGGTGTTCCGGCCGGTGCGCTGGGCCAGCTGTTCGGCCGCATTAGTCCGGCACATCTCCACCAGATGCTTCTGCTCGCCCTTCTGGGGGATGTGGATGGTCA
>JBJEQH010000210.1:0-6980 GCA_051881655.1 Candidatus Heritagella sp.
TGCAGTGGGTTTTCAGCCCGGTCAGGCCGTAAATCACGTGGCAGCCGGCTTTTTCCAGCTTGCGTGCCCAAATGATGTTGTTTTCTTCGTCGAAGCGCGCCTTCAATTCCACCAGAACCGTGACCTGCTTTCCGTTTTCGGCGGCGCGGATCAGAGCGGCGATGATGGGGGAGTGGCCGCTGACGCGGTACAGCGTCTGCTTAATGGCCAGCACATTCGGGTCCTCCGCGGCGGTGCGGACAAAATCGACCACGCACTCAAAGCTGTCATAGGGGTGATGAACCAGGCGGTCCTTCTCCCGGATGGCGTCGAAGATATTCTCATATCCCCAGAAATCGGCCGGGGGATACACCGGGCGGACCGGCTCGTAGCACATGGATTCAAACCCGGACAGACCGGCGAACTTTCCAAGGAAGGTCAGATCCAGCGGGCCGGTCACCTCGTAGATATCGTGGGGTTTTACCTTCAGGCTCTCGGTCAGGAAGGCGCGGATCTCGTCATCGCAATGGGACAGAAGCTCCAGCCGCACCGGACGGCCATGCTTGCGGCGCTTGATGGATTTTTGAATTTCGTTGAGGAAATCCTCGGCCTCTTCGTCGATTTCCAGATCGCTGTCGCGCGTCAGACGGAACGGACAACACGCCTCGATTTTCTGCAGATCAAACAGCTCGGGCATAAAGTGGATAATCAGATCCTCCAGCAGGATAAAGGTACGGCCCTCCTGCTCCGGGATTTCCAGAAAACGGGGCAGAATCCCGGGAACCTGCACGACCGCAAAGTGGGCGCCCTTTTCTTTTTTGATCGAGAGGCGCACGGCAATATTCAGGGTCTTATTGGCGAGGAACGGGAACGGGCGGCTGGTATCCACGGCCAGCGGGGTTAAAACCGGGAACAGAACCCGGTGAAAGTAATCGGCCACATAACTCTGCTGCTGCGGCGAAAGATCACTGCCATCCACAAAGCGGATGCCGCAGCGCCGCAAAAGGGGCAGAATCGAGCGGGTATAGACGGAATACTGCTTTTCCATGAAGGCATGGGTTTTGGCATTCAGCTCGGTGAGCAGCTTTTGCGGGGTCAAACCGCTGGGATCCGGCGTTTTATAATCGGCCCGCACCTGTTCTTTCACACCGGCCACACGGACCATGAAAAATTCATCCAGATTCGAACCGGAGATGGACAGGAAGCGAAGCCGCTCCATCAGCGGATTTTCCTTTTTCATGGATTCCTCCAGCACACGCATGTTGAAATCCATCCAGCTCAGTTCCCGGTTATAGTAAGGAAAACGATTTTCCATTTTCAATTTTCACACCTTTCGTTACAGCATCAGCAGCTTTACATGGAAAACGGGGTCAATTCCGAAAACCTCTTTAAAGAAACCGGCGCATTGTTCAAACGCCCATTTTTCCAGCTGCATATCGTCGTTTCCGCTTCCGGTGATCATCAGCTTTTCCTTATCCAGCTTGATCTTCAGGTCACCAATTTTCTGCTTTCCGCTGCGGTCCAGGGCATTGGCCAGGCGGAAGATGGCGACTGATTTCGAGATCACCAGTTTTTCGGCCGGAGTGGTCCGGGCGAACTTAATCTCCGAGAAATCCGGTTTTGTCAGTTCGTTGTAACCCGAAATGACGGCCACCAGGTTGATTTCCTCTTTTGTCAGGCCGTACAGGTCAAAATTGCGGATCAGATAGAAAATGCTGCGGAACCGCTCACTGCCGTCCACAAAGCGCCCGCAATCGTGCAGAATGGCCGAGAGCTGCAGCAGCAGCCGGACGCGGTCGGGCAGGCCGTGGATCGGCCGGGTTTTATCGAAAATCTGCAGGGCAATGCGTGAAACCATCTCCCAATGCTTCGGGTTGCAGTCGAAACGCCGGGCAATGGTGGCAGCGCAGCAGACGGCGCTGTCGCACAGATGCGCATCATAGGACTCTTTGGCTTTGGGTAGAAGCATCTCACGTAGCAGCTCATCCCACAGTTCCACCTGCGGGGAGATCACGGTTTTTTCCGAGGCGCACGGCTGCAAACAGCAGTAAATGGCCAGCGCCGAGTAGACCGCGGCGGCCTCGTCCTCGTGGATGCCATACCGCTCGCCAATGGCCTCGGGAGCCATGGAGCAAATGGTGCGGTACAGGTTCTGCATGCGCTCGGCCTCAATCCAGTAGCAGCCGTTTTCCTCCCGTGCGCCGCACAGGCGGGCGATAATGCTGTCCTCACTGCCGCACAAGACCAGATTTTTCACCGGGAAATCCCGCAGGAATGAGAGCAGGGGAGAGAGCATATTGGCCAGGTATTCCTCGATTACCTGATGGAACTGCTCCGGATTATCCTGGATGCCGCTGAAAACATCGTGCAGCTTTACCGATCCGATGGGAAGGTGCTGGCTGTACACAATGTGGGCGCCGTCATACAGGGCCACGCCGATGCTGCCGGTGCCGATGTAGGTGAGCAGTGAGACCTCTTTGGCGGCTTTTTCAATTTTCTGCAGGGTCCCCAGCATACTGTAGTAGATCAGCGTTTTTTCCTCGTCGTCTTCCAGTACCTTCACATCTATGCCGCCCAGTACATGAAGCTGGTCCTCCACATACGACCGGTTTTCCGCTTCCCGCAGGGCGGTGGTGGCCACCACCATGGGCTGGGTAATTCCGTACCCCTGCAGCGTCTCGGAAAAACCCCGCAGAATGCGGGATAATTCCCGGGTGGTCGCAAAGCTGATGGATCCGGTATGGAAAACCTCATGCCCCAGGGGCAGGGAATAGCGCAGTTGATCCAGGGTTTGCACTTCTCCATGGCGCAGCTGGGCCACACGCATTTTCACCACACGCGATCCGATATCAATGACAGCGGCCGCCCGAACCGCTGCTTTTCCGCTCTTTTTCGGTTTCATCAGGAAACCACCTCCGAGTATTCACAGAATGAAAAGAAGGCAGACCGGGGTCTGCTCTTACTCCTCTATTATAACAGGTTTGCTGCAAAATTCAATAAAATCGAAGGGACCATCAGGGATATTTTGTGCAAGAAAAAGCCGGCTTTGCCCGAGGGCAGAACCGGCAGAGTTCACGAATCCATTTCGTCATCCAGATCGGAATCATCGTCCAGATCATTATCGTCGCGCATCGAGAAATCATGATCTCCCATCACTTCACTCAGGCGCATCCGGCGGGCCATTTTCATCTCCTCCACCTGGGCATGGAGCATCTCTTTGACATCCAGAGAATGGCGGATGTTTTTCAGGCGCAGTTCCGGCAGAGTTTTATCGCTGGAATACACCGTAATGGTTCCCATACCGAACAGACGCTGGCCCAGCGTGCGGCTTAAGGACAGATCGCGAACCCGGTACAGCAGCACTTCGTCCATGTGCATATTGAAAAACCCTTTTACCAGGAACAGACGGTCCTCGCTCATGCGGTAGCGGGTAAAGCTCAGGGGCAGCCCCAGTACCCGGCGGCGGTCCTTCCAGATGTATTCAATCGGTGGGTTCTTTCTTCCCATAGGTCGCTCCTTCCCCCGCTGCTTGTTCGCAGGGACTGTGTTTTTTTCATTATAATCGTTTTTTTCCATAAAAGCAAGAAAAAGGCAGGGGCAGAGGCGATTTCTTATGGGGACCCAAAGAAGGCAGATCAAAGCCCCTCTTTTTACAGAGAATCGCCGAAAAAGGCCGCCTGAAAAAATCAGACGGCCTTTTTCGACAAAGAGGGAAACAACATGAAAATATCAGAACCCAAAAATGGGGAATTGGTAGTCTGAGCGCACTGCAGGGCCGGTATTCCGTCCACCGGGCAGCCATGCTCAGTATGTTTTCCACAGAGGTTGGTTTTGTTCTCTGTTGTGTCTTTAGTATACGTGGGGATTGTGTACACATTTTGAAGAAAAAGCAAAGGATCTGCGAAAGTTTTTTTGCTTTATTTTTTACAATTGCGGATACAGGCACTGCCAGATCATATCGTGGAGAGGCCGGGGGCTGCCGGGCTTCTCGGCCAAAAGGGTGATCACACTGTCCTTTTCCGGCAGTAGAATCGAGAACTGGCCGTATTTTCCATCGGCCCGCGCGCTGTTATGCTCTCCCCGCCAGAACAGATAGCCGTAGCCGCTCCCGCCGTAACCGGTGCCGTCGCCGTTTTCCTGCTGCTTTTTCGTGGCTTCTTTCAGATAATCGGGATCCAGCAGCTGTTTTCCCTCCCAGTTTCCCAGCTGCAGGCAGAACTGCCCGAAGCGGTGCAGCTCGGTGCAGGTGAGAAAAAGGCCGCCGGCACCGAAGGTGTACCCCAGCGGGTCCTGCTCCCACATGGGGCGGGTAATGTGCAGCGGGGCAAACAGCCGCGGCATCAGATAACTGACCAGATCACAGCCGGCCCTGCGCTGAATCAGCACCCCCATCAGATAGGGACCGGCGTTGTTGTAAACAAATTTTTCCCCGGGGGTAAAGGTAAAGGGCCGGGAAAGGGCGTAGCGCACCCAGTCCTTTTCCGGCAGGAACGGCCGCTCACCGCCCATCAGGCAGGAGGTTTCCGGCCCCAGCGACATGGTCAGCAAATCGCGCACCGTGGCCTGCTGCAGATATACGCTGGTGTTTTCCGGCAGATCACCGGAAAACACATCGGTCAGTTTATCCGAGAGGGAGAATAACCCCTCCTGCAGGGCAAAACCGGCGGCAATGCTGGTAAAGCTCTTGCTGGCGGAATAGATGTTTCGGCGGCAGCAGTCGTCAAAGTGAAGTTCTCCCCGCAGTTCACCCCCCTGGGTGACCAATACATCCCAGAGGCGCAGGTCCTGCTCCTTTTGCCGCTTTTTTACGTCATCAAATTGAATGGGATTCATAGTTTTGTCTCCTTTCGCGGTTTTCTGCTTTTCATAGTAATGATCTTCCGGGAAAAAAGCAAGAGCATGGGCAGTGGTTTTGCAAAAAGAGAAAATGTGGTACAATGCGTAAAGGAGGTGAGGGGATGGACAGAAGGGTAAAGACAGAAACAATACAGGGGATGGAGACCGCAGCTTTACCGCCCGAATTGTCCGGCGGCATGGCGGAGTGCAGTGCCATGCTGCTGCTGACCGGGCAGGAGCCGGGGGGCTTTCTGCGGGACGTGAGGGCCACCGCGGGAAAGGACGGCACTCCGCTTCCCGTTTCCTGCTGGCTGCTGGCCGTGAAAATTCCCGATTGGAACCGGGACTGCTCCCCCTATCCGGCACCGCCCCTGCGGGAGGGAGAAGAGGCTTTTTCCGGGGGATCGGCGGCTTTTTACCGGCGCCTGGAAGAGGAAATCTGGCCCGTCTTTTCCCGCGGGTATGGAGTTTTCCCCGTATGGCGCGGGCTGATGGGTTATTCGCTGGCCGGGCTGTTTGCCCTGCATGAGGGGTGGCGGCACAGCGAGTACCGGGGCATCGCCTGTCTGTCCGGCTCGCTGTGGTATCCGGGCTGGATCGACCGGTTCTGCGGGTCAAAACCGGCCCGGGATGACCTCTCCCTCTATTTGTCCCTGGGCACGAAGGAGGAGAAAAGCCGCCATCCGCTGCTGGGGCAGGTGGGAGTTTGCTGCCAAAGGGCCTGTGACCATGGGAAACGCTGCCTGCAAAATCCGGAGCAGCTTCTCTATGAGCGTCTGCCCGGCGGCCATGGGCACGAAGTGGTTCGGCGCTATATCCGGGCCATCCGGTTTTTGGCCGGTGAAAACGAAAAGAGAGAAGAGTCCCCCTGCCGCTGAACCGGTGGGGTCAGCGCAGATCCTCGGCCGGTGTGTGGCCGAGGATCTTTTTGTAGGTGCGGAAAAACACCGAGTAATCCCGGAAGCCGCACAGCCGGGCGGCCTCCTGGGCAGAGGTGCCGCTTTTGATGTACTGCTGGGCGGTGATGGTCCGTTTCCGGCTGACATACTGCATGACGGAGGTTCCCATGGATTCGCGGAACAGCTTTCCCAGCTGGTGCTCGCTGACAAAGCAGAACGCGGCCACATCGGAGAGGGAAAAGGGCTCGGACAGATGCAGGTTTAAAAAGGCCAGCGCATCGCTGACCACCTTGGGCAGGGATAAGGAAGGGCGGATTCCCCGGTCCCGGTACAGCCGCCGCACCTGCAGCAGGAGATTGGGCAGCGCAATGGAGACCTCGGTCTCCTGTTCATCCGGGGACAGCCGGGCACAGGCCAGCAGGTTTTCAAACCCGGGAATCAATGTCTGCTCCGGAACCGGGGAATAGCCGATCTGCCCTTCGTTTTCCCGGTACAAAAAGGGCTGGAGCAGATAGGAGCGATAGGGGGAGGGGATCTCCTCTTCGGCAAACTGGATGACATACCGCTCGTACACCCCTTCCTCCAAAAAGCTGATTCCGTGCAGGACCGTGGGGGCCATCAGCAGCAGGGTGTGGGGGGCCAAATCATACCGCACGCCCTCCACCATATAGCGGACATGTCCGCTGACGAAATAGTACAGCTCGTAAAAGCTGTGGCAGTGCATTTCATAGGGCTCCTGCATGGCAGTGCTCCATTTGTGCGAGGCATTCAGAGTGCGGCACAGCAGCCGCTGGGATAGGGTGGAAGGGGAAGAGAGCAAAAAATCACCGCTTTCGCAAACTGTTTTTCTCATTCTATAAAAAAATATCCAAAATTGCAAGCACACGGCCCCGATTCGCAATGGAAGAAACCCATAAATCTGTTATACTGAGAGAAAGAGCGGGGCCGCGGGTATGCCCGGCTCTCGATAAGGGAGGAATGACGGATGATGAAACTGGGTGCCCAGCTGTACACGCTGCGCAATTACCTGCAGAATGAAAAGGACTTTGCCTTCTGTATGAAGGAAGTGGCGGCCATGGGGTATAAAACCGTGCAGATTTCCGGGGCGGGGCCGCTGTCTCCCCGGTTTATGCGGCAGGTTTGCGATGAAAACGGTCTGTCGATTGTGCTGACCCATATCGACGGAGAGCGGCTGCTCCGCCATACCGACGAGGTGATCCGCGACCACGAGATTCTGGGCTGTGAGTACATCGGGATCGGCTCGAT